>DATHGU010000368.1:0-8139 GCA_035317495.1 Solirubrobacteraceae bacterium | reverse complement strand
GCCGGCCAAAGCGCTTACAAGGCCTGCCGGCCCACATCCGTAGCCGGACGAGTACGCTCGGGGCGATGAGACCTCCGGCGCTCGCCGCGCTCCTGCCCGCCTCGCTGTGTCTGCTGTCCGCCGCGGTACTGCCCGCCGCGGTGCTGCCCGTCGCCGCTTTCGGAGCATCAAACGTGGCGAGCACCGAAGCGTACGTGCGCGCCAACTACGCGCTGACGCTCTCCGGGCACGGGAAGATCCCCACCGCGGAAGCACGGCTGCGGGACCTGCGAGAGCGCTTGCGGCGCGAATGCCCGAGCGTCGTCGCCGGCTCGCCGCAGGACAAAGACTCCGAATGGCTCACGTGGGAGACGATCGGGGCGATGACGATCGTCGGCTACCAGCCCGGCGCTGCGTCGGTCGCGAAGTTCACGCGCGCCGTGTCGAAGCTCAGCTGGGGCAACGCCTCGATCACGCGCGCCGTGCACACCTACGCGCGCCAGCTCACCGCCGAGGTGCGCACGCCGCTGCCGGACGTCTGCGGCGACCTGCGCGCATGGAAGGCCAGCGGATACGCGACGCTGCCCGCAGGGACCGTGCACTTCCGCAAGACCTTCTACGAAAACTACGTCGGCATCGGCTACATGCCGAGAGCGATGCTCGCCCCCTACCTGCGCCCCGCGCAGAGCGGCCTGTTGCGACGCTCGCGGCAGTTCGAAGAAGCGGTCGCCGAAGCCGAAGCGCGCGCGGTCGAAACGTTCGGGGAAATCATAGATTTGCTCGGGCTGAACCAGTAGCGCGCGGCGCTGCGGAATCGCCCCTGCCGCGGGCGATCGCGCGCGCGAGCCATTGCGCGAAGAGCGCTCCGCCCAGGGCGAGCAGGAAGGCGGCGAGCGGGCCGAGCGGGATCACGAGAACCGCGACGAGGAAGCAGAACGTGGCGAAGCCGAACGCTCCGCGCAGGAAGCCGCGAAAGAAGGCGTCGAGCTGCACCGGCCCCTCGAGCACGAGCAGGAACGCGGCGAGCACCGTGTTGGAGACGGGGAACGGCGTGAGCACGCCGGTCAGCGTCGGCCCGAGACCGGCCGCGGCGCCGGTCAGCCCGAGCACGAGCAGCGCCGTGGCGACCGCCCGCGCCGGCAGGTCCCAGGCGGGCAGCTTCGCGATCGGCGCGTCCTGCTCGTGAGGATCGGCGGGCAGCAGCGACGGCCCCAGCGCGAAGGCGCCGGCGGCAAGCACCAGGCCGACGCCGGCCGGGATCGAGGCCTGCCCGAAGGCCAGCGCGACGGCGAGGAACGCGACCCACCCGGCGAGCACCGCGCTCAACCAACCCGCTCGCCGCGCGACCTGCGCGAAGACGACGACGAACGAGGAGAGCGCGACGAGGCCGAGCAGCGAAGCGGCCGCCGTGTCGGCGGCGAAGTGCCTGCCGTGCTCGAGCTCGGTGATCAACAGGATCGGACCGGCGACGAGTGGCAGCGCGACGAGCAGACCGGCGACCTCGTGACCCCAGCGGCGCCCGGCCAGCGAAGAGCCGACGACGAGCGCGGGCGCCAGCGTCAGCTTGACGAGCAGCAGCGACACGCGCTCACCAACGCTCCCACCCCACCGTCGCCTCATCCGGCTGCGGACGGCGTTGAAGCCGCTTGAGCACCGCGTTGACGACCCACACGATCAGCGCTCCGCCGATCGTCGACCAGAAGCCGCCGACCGTGAACCGGTCGACGATCCTGCTCGTCAGCCACAGCATCAACGCGTTGATCGCCAGCAGCGCCAGCCCGAGCGACAGGATCACGGCGGGAAGCGTGAAGAGGATGATCCACGGGCGCACGATGAAGTTGACGATCCCCAGGATCAGCCCGGCGAGCAGCAGCGTGCCGAGGTCATCGCCGTAGCCGATCGCCGGGATCACGGCGGCCGCGACGAGCAGCGCGAGGCAGTTGGACAGCCAGGCGATGACCAGGCGAACGAAGATCGCTCGACGCAACATCGCCCTCATCCTCGCACGCGCGCGGGAGTGACTTGCGTGCGGCGTTGCGTGCGATGTCGCGTGCGGCGGCCGCAGCTACGCGGGTGCGCTCGCGCCGGCCGTCTCGCGCACGAACTCGCGGATCGCCCGCGCGAAGGCTTGCGGCTGGTCGCGCATGATCAACGTGTAGCTGTCGGCGATCTCCACCAGACGGGAATCGGGCAGGAGCGCGGCGAGCCGCCGGCCGTGCTCGGGTCGCTGCACGCGATCCTCGGGCGTCCACACGACAAGCGCGGGACGCTCGAAGCTCCGCAGGCGCTCGCAGGCCTCGAGCATCTGACCGCGGCGAGCGCTCGTCACGTACTTGCGCAGGTCGCGCCGCACCGCCCGCTGGCTCTGCAGCGGCTGCAGCCAGCGGTCAAGCAGCTCGTCGGGCAGCGCTCGCTTGGACATCCAGCCGAAGGCGATCGGCAGCCGGCGCAGCGCGGGCACGCGCAGCGCCTGCATCGAGAGGAAGATGCCGCCCGGGATCATGCCCGTGAGCCGCATGTTCTTGCCCGGCAGGCCCGGCGGGTAGTTCTCAAACGCCTCGCACGAGGAGATCACCAGGCGCGCCACGCGCGCGGGGTTCTCGCCGGCCAGCACGAGCGCCGCCGCGTGGTCGTTCTGCACCAGCGTCACGTCGGACAGCTCGAGACGCTCGAGCAGCTCGGCCACGATCCGCGCGTAGCCCTCCAGCGATAGGTCGGCGTCGGCGCGCATCGCTTTGCGGTGCGCTCCGAGCGGCAGCGTCGGCACGACACAGCGATGGCCGGCGCGCAGATCCTCGACCACCGGGTCCCACACCGAACCGTCCATCACGAGGCCGCCCAGGAGCACCAGCACGGGCCCGTCGCCGCCGGTGTCGTCGTATTCGATCGTTCCAGCCGTCAGCTCGATCTCGGACATCTGCGCGACTCCTTTACTTCTTTATATTAATTAATTAAAATAATAGATAGATCGCTCTAGTGACTGCGTAACGTATCATCTCCGGCATGGCGGTGGGAACGAAGCAGCGGATCGTGGAGCGCAGCGCCGAGCTGTTCCGCCGGCAGGGCTTCGCGGGCACCGGCGTGAAGCAGATCGTGGCCGAGGCCGGCGCTCCCTTCGGCTCGCTCTACCACTTCTTCCCGGGCGGCAAGGAGCAGCTCGGCGAGGAGGTGATCCGCACCTCGGGCGCGATCTACGGACAGCTGATCGACGCCTTCTTCGTGCCCGGCGCCGACCCCGTCGCCGCGACGCGCAACTTCTTCGCGGGCGCCGCGCAGACGCTGCGCGAGACCGGCTACGCCGACGCCTGCCCGATCGCAACCGTCGCACTGGAGGTCTCGAGCACCAACGAGCCGATGCGCCAGGCGTGCGCCGACGTGTTCAACGAATGGGTCGACAGCGCGGCGGCGCGGCTCGTCGAGTCCGGCCTCACGCGCAAGCGCTCGCGCGCGCTCGCCATCTCGATGCTCGCCTCGCTGGAGGGCGCCTTCGTGCTGGCGCGCGCGCTGCGCAGCACCGAGCCCGTGGAGGTCGCCGGCGCCGCCGCCACCGACGCCGTGCGGGAGGCCGTCGCGAAGCGGCGTGCACGTCGCCGCGCGCGAGGCTAGCCGATGGGCGCGATCGAGCGATGGTGGGCCGACGGCGAGCGCGTGCCGCTCACGCTGGGCGGCGCGCAGCGCGCGGTATTCGTGCGCCGGCTCGGCAGCGGGCCGTCGATGACGCTCCTGCACGGCTTCCCCAGCTCGTCGCACGACTGGGCGAAGGTCGCGCCGGCGCTCGCCGAGCATCATGCGCTGCTGCTGTTCGACTTCCTCGGCTTCGGCGCGTCGGACAAGCCCGCCGACCACGAGTACTCGCTGCACGAGCAGGCAGACCTCGTCGAGGCGATGTGGGCGCGCGAGAGCATCTCCGCGACGATCGTCGCGGCGCACGACTACGCGGTGTCGGTCACGCAGGAGCTGCTCGCGCGCCGCGCCGAAAGGGCGCTCGCCGTGGACCTGCGCGCCGTGCACCTGCTGAACGGCGGGCTTTATCCGCACCTGCACCGGCGCCAGCCCACGCAGACCGCGCTGCTCGACCCCGAGCAGGGGCCGCGCATCGGCGAGCTGATGAGCGAAGAGCTGCTCGTGGCAGGCATTGCACCGACATTCGCCGAGGACTACGACGCGGCGCAGGACAGCGCGCAGATGTGGCGCGCGATGAGCCGCGGCGATGGCCAGCGCATCGGCCACCTGCTGATCCACTACATCACCGACCGCGAACGCCACGAACGGCGCTGGGTCGCCGCGCTGGAGCAGACCGACGTGCCACTGAGCTTCGTCTGGGGCATGCTCGACCCCGTATCGGGCGCGCACATGGCGCAGCGCATCGCCGAGCGGCTGCCCGACGCGCCGATGCTGGCGATGGCCGACGTCGCGCACTGGCCGCAGCTGGAAGCGCCGGAGCGCGTGACCGAGGCGTTGCTCGGCGCCTGACTCAGCGCCGGCCGGAAGCAGCGTCGACGAGCGCCGCCAGCCTCGACGGACGGCCGCTGCGCGCGCTTCAGGTAGTACGCGGTCCATAGCCCGGTGTAGCCCGCGCCGACGATCGCCACGTCGGCATCGGTCGGTCCCGGGAGCGGTTCGCGCGGCGCGGGCGCACCGCCCAGCGAGCGCCACCAGAAGCCGAGCTCGCCCGTTCGCATCGCCGCAGGTTAGCCCTGCGTCGACTTCCCCATCTCTCGGCGCTGCTCCATCTCAGACCGCGCGAGCTCCGCGAGGCGCCGCTGCAGAAAGCGCCGCTCGGGCTCGGCGTGGACGAGCTGCAGCGCGCGGGCGTACGCGGCGCGCGCGTCCTCGATGCGATCGAGTCGCCGCAACAGCTCGGCGCGCGTCGAGTGCAGGTAGTGGTAGCCGTCGAGCTCGAGAGACTCCACGAGTGCGAGCGCCGCCTGTGGCCGCCCCGACTCTGCGAGCGCGACCGCCCTGTTCAGCTCGACGACCGGCGACCCGGTCAGCGCAGCCAGCTCGCCGTAGAGCTCGGCGATGCGCGGCCAGTCGCGCGTCTGCGCTGTGTGAAGCGCGGCGATCGCCGCTTGCAGCGCGTATTGCCCGCGTCCGTCGAGCGCCTGCGCGCGCGCCAGCGACGTGCGCCCCTGCGCGATCTGATCGAGGTTCCACAGCGCGCGGTCCTGGTCTGCGAGCAGCACCACCGCGCCGTCGCGAAAGCGCGCCGGGCGGCGCGCGTCGTGCAGCAGCATCAGCGCGAGCAGCGCGTGCACCTCGCCTTCGTCGGGCATCAGCTCGGCCAGCGCGCCCCCCAGGCGAATCGCCTCCGCGGCCAGCTCGTTGCGCCCCGAGTAGCCCTCGTTGAAGATCAGGTAGACGACCGCCAGGACAGCCAGCACCCGATCGGGAAGCAGGTGGTCGGGAGGCACGCGAAAGGGGATCCCGGTGGCCCTGATCTTGTGCTTCGCGCGCACCAGGCGCTTGGCGAGCGTCGCCTCGGGGACGAGGAAGGCACGCGCGATCTCCTCCGTGCGCAGCCCGCCGAGCGTGCGCAGGGTGAGCGCGACCTGGGCGTCGGTCGCCAGCGCCGGATGGCAGCACGTGAACAGCAGCTCGAGCCGCTCGTCGGGAAAGGCTGTCTGGAGCAATGTGTCCTCCGCGGCTTCTTGCACGTCGAGCAGGCGGGTCTTCGCGGCCAGCGTCCGATCGCGCCGGATGCGATCGATCGCGCGATTGCGCGCCGTGGTGACGAGCCATGCGCCCGGACTGGCCGGCAGGCCGTCCCGGCGCCAGCGCTCGGCCGCGATCGCGAAGGCCTCCTGGGCGGCTTCCTCGGCGAGGTCGAAGTCGCCGAGGAAGCCGATCAGGGTCGCCAGGACACGGCCCCACTCGTCGCGAAAGACCTGCTCGAGGATCTCTAGCGCTCCACCACCGGACGCACCTCGATCGCGCCGCCCATGCGCGCCGCGGGAATCCGCGCGGCCAGCTCGATCGCCGCGTCGAGGTCGTCGGCCTCGAACAGGTAGTAGCCGCCGATCGCGTCCTTCGTCTCGGCAAACGGTCCGTCGGTCGTGAGGGTGCGCCCGTCCTGCACGCGCACCGTCGTGGCTGTCTCGGGGCCCTGGAGCTGGTCTCCGCCCCGGATGCCCGGCATCTGGGCGATCGACATGTACTCGTCGGTAATCGCCTTCTGCTCTTCGGCCGATAGCGCTTCGTAGTCGGACGCGGTAGGGGCGGTGTAGATCTGCAGCAGGTAGGTCATCGCTCGTGCTCCTTGTGGTTTGGTTTTTGCCACTGTCGCCTCTACGACGAACGAACGACGCGGAAATGGACAGGCTAGACCGAGCGCGTCCCGGTGGGCGGCGCGTGCGTCGTGCTCGCCTACGTCGCGTCCGCCTGCAGCGCGTCGATCCCCAGCTCGAGCATCCGTCGCCAGGCCCCCGGCTCGAGCTGGTCGGCGGCGCGCGCGGCGGCGAACAGCAGGCGCAGGTCGAGCGTTGTGGCATCGGGTCGCAAACGACCCTCCGCGCGCGCGGCGTCGAGCAGGGGCTCCAGAGACGCCATCGTGCTCGCGCGCGCCAACCGCACGGCCGGATGCTCCGAGACGGTCGCCATCGCCTCGCCGAGCACGACGTCGGCGGCCTGGCGCTCGGCGAGCGTCCACAGCAGGCCCGTGAGCGCCACCCAAGGGTCCGACCCGCGCGCGAGCGCCTCCTCGGCGCTGCGCTGCGCGTCCTCGAGGCGCTCGACGACGAGCGCCGCCAGCAGGTCGCGCTTGGAGGGAAACTGGCGATAGACGCTTCCCACGCCGGCGCCCGCGGCCGCGGCGATCGCGGGCATCGGAGCATCGAGGCCATCGCGCGCGAACACCTCGCCGGCGGTCCGCAGCAGCTTGGCGCGCTTCTCGCCGGCGTCGAGATCCGACCAGCCGCCGACCTGCTCAGGCTCCTCCGGGGACCGAACGCTCATTTCGCTACTGTAATCGGATGCCGCGCCGGAACGCCCATTCCGCCCCTCCTGCAGGCTCCGATCAGCGCACGGGCACGACGACCTCGGGCCGCACCCATCCGACCCTGATCCTCGCCGTGCTGTCGCTCGGCGGGGTCGCCTACGCGATGCTCAGCTCGTCGGTCGTGCCGGCTCTGCCGACCATGCAGCACGCGCTGCACACGAACGAGACGGGCATCACCTGGCTGCTGACCGCCTACCTGCTGTCGGCGTCGGTGGGCACTGCGATCCTCGGCCGCCTCGGCGACATGTACGGCAAGGAGCGCCTGCTCCTGATCACGCTCGTGATCCTCGCCGCCGGCACGCTGCTCGCCGCCGTGTCGAGCTCCCTGGGTGTGATCATTGCCGCCCGCTTCATCCAGGGAGCCAGCGGTGGGATCTTCCCGCTCGCGTTCGGGATCGTGCGCGACGAGTTCCCGCGCGAGAAGGTCGCCGGCAGCATCGGCCTGCTCTCGTCGATCCTCGGCGTGGGCGCCGGCTTCGGAATCGTGCTGTCCGGCGTGATCGTCGAGCAGCTCGACTACCACTGGCTGTTCTGGATCCCGCTCGTCGCGACTCTGATCGCGGCAGTTGCGACGTGGAGGTTCATACCCGAGTCGCCTGTGCGCGTTCCGGGACGGATCAACTGGCTCGCGGCGGCGCTGATGACGATCGGCATCTCGACCGTGCTGCTCGCGATCTCCGAGACGACGACGTGGGGTTGGGGCTCGGCCAAGACACTCGGCCTGATCGCTGCCGGCTTGGCCGTCTCGGGCCTCTGGATCGCAGTTGAGGCGGGTAGCCGCAACCCCCTCGTAGACATGACGATGATGCGCATCCGTGGCGTGTGGAGCACAAACCTCGCGGCCTTCCTGTTGGGGGCCGGCATGTATGCGTCGTTCATCGTCTTCCCCCAGTTCGCACAGCTGCCGAAGAGCACCGCTTTCGGCTTTGGCGCATCGGTCGTCGTCTCCGGCCTGTACCTGCTGCCGTCGACGATCGGCATGACGATCCTCGGCGCCTACGCCGGCCGCATCTCCGCGCGTTTCGGGTCGCGCGCCGCACTGCTCACAGGAACCGCCTTCACGACCGCGTCGTTTGCGCTGCTCGCCGCCGTGTCGAGCTCCCTGGGTGTGATCATTGCCGCCCGCTTCATCCAGGGAGCCAGCGGTGGGATCTTCCCGCTCG
>DATHGU010000367.1:0-5977 GCA_035317495.1 Solirubrobacteraceae bacterium | reverse complement strand
CCTCGGCTCGCGCACGGACGTGCCCGATCTGCTCTCGGCGCTCGATATCGCCGTGTGCTGCTCGGACTTCGAGGGCAGCCCGCTCGCCGTGATGGAGTACATGGATGCCTCGCTGCCCGTGGTCGCGAGCGCCGTCGGAGGACTGCCCGACCTGATCGAGCCGGGCGTGCATGGGCTGCTCGTGCCTCCGAACGATCCCCCCGCGCTGGCTGCGGCGCTCGCCGAGCTGCTCGACGATCCGCAGCGCGCGCGGGCGATGGGGGCGCGTGGGCGCGAGCGCCGTCGAGCCGAGTTCGACATCGACGTGCTCGTGCGCCGGCTCGAGGACCTCTACCTGGAGCTGCTCGCGGAGCATGCGGGAAAGCAGGTGTGAGCGTCTACCCTCGCCCGATCGCGGTGGTCCTCGACGGTCCCCGCGCGCCGGCCTGGCAGGAGCGGGCTCTCGCCGGCCTGCGCGACTCCCGCGCGCTCGACGTCGTCGAGGTGCGCCTGGCCGGCTCCCTGCCCCGCAAGCGCGCTCGCCGTCTCTACGCCGCCGCGGAACATCGATTGCTGCGCTTCGGCGCCGACGCCCTCGCGCCGGTGGCGCTACCCCGCTCCGAGCTCGACCCGACCGACGACTCTGAGGCTGCGAGCGCCGGCGAGGGTGCGCTCGTCGTGTGGCTGTCCGAGCGACCGCTGCCCGACGACGAGCAGCGCGAGCTCCTGTACGTCCGCCACGGGGGCGTGCGCGAGCAGGCCGAGGACGCGTTCGCGCGCGCGGTCTTCAGCGGCGCGGACTGCGTGGAATCCGAGGTTCTCCTCCGCCGCCGCGGCGGCACGGTCGTCGTTCAGCGAACGGTGTCCGGGGTGCGCGCCTTCTCCGCGGTCCTGAGCTGCGACCTCGCGCTGTGGAAGCTCGCAGCCCTCGTCACGCGCGCCGCCGAGCGGGCGCCCGGTCTGGACCTTCCCGCATCCGCGTCGTCACCGGCCGCCGCACCGCCCTCGACCGCCGCGATGCTCCTACGCGCGGCGCTGACATGGGTTCGGGTTCTGTCGGTGCGCCTGCTCTTCCGTCGGCCGTGGTCGGTTCGCGTCCGCGCGCGCGGTCCGCAGCTCACGCATGGCTGGTCCAGCGAGACCGATCTGGTGCGTTGGAGGCCCGGCCATCTGTACGCCGACCCGTTCCTCTTCGAGCATGCCGGAAGCCACCACCTGTTCTGCGAGGAGCTTCCGCTCGGCGCCGAGCGCGCGGTGATCTCGCATACCGAGCTGCATGACGATGGCCGCACGGCGGATCCGCCGAGTACGGTCCTGGCAGCGCCCTACCACCTCAGCTACCCCTTCGTCTTCACGCACGGCGCCGAGATCTTCATGATCCCCGAGACCTCGGCGGTCTCGCGCGTGGAGCTCTACCGGGCGGTCGACTTCCCGAACGGGTGGCAGCGCGAGGCGATCATTCTCGACGACGTCGACGCCGCCGACGCGACGATCCTCGCCGACGACGATCGCCTGTGGCTGTTCGCCGCGATAGCCGCCCCGCACGCGAGCTCGCTCGACGAGCTGCACCTGTTCTGGTCGGACGCGCCCGCCGGCCAGTGGCATCCGCATCCAGGCAATCCCGTCGTCTCAGACGTGCGCGGGGCGCGGCCCGCCGGGGCCGTCCAGCGCTTCGGCGCACGGCTGGTGCGTCCGGGACAGGACGGCAGCCGACGCTACGGCTGGGCGATCTCGTTTCGCGAGATCGACGTGCTGAGCCTCACGGAGTACGCCGAGCACGAGGTCGACCGTCTGGAGCCCATCGACGTCGCCGGCGCTCGGGCAACGCATTCCTATTCCTCCGACGAGCGCTTCGAGGCGATCGACCTGCGCCGCCGGGAGCTTCGCGGCCGCTTGCGCGTGGCGCGATTGGCGAGCGCTCTGACCCGTCGCGCCAGGCCGGCGGCGCGAGAACCGGGGCGATCCGCGGGGAGCTCACGCTAGACTCGCGAGCTTGCTCGGACGCTTCACGATCCGGTCGGCCGTGCCCGTCGCTGGTCTGCTGGCGATCGGCTTGGCGCTCGCCTGTGGGGCGCGGTCCGAAAGCGCGCCCCGACGCGCGGCGAGCAGCGCGGTCGGGGGTGGCTGCGACCGGGTTGTCGCCGCACCGACGGCGGGGAGCCGACGCCAGGTCGTCCAGCGACTCGTCAACTCGCTGCACGCGGGGAAGACGGGCTGCCTGCGCGGCGGCACCTACGTGGAGGACGTCAAGGTCTCGCGGAGTCGCATTGCGCTCCGCTCCTATCCCGGTGAACAGGCGCGGCTCGTGGGGCGCCTGTGGTTCTCGCACACCGCCAGCAGGGACGTCTTCAGCCACCTGACGCTCGACGGGCGCAACGACGCGGAACTGCCCTCGCCGACGGTCAACGGCAGCGCGATCAGCTTCGTCGGCGACGAGGTCACGAACGGGAACACGAACATCTGCTTCCTGCTCGGCTCCCCCGACTACGGACGCGCCCGCGACACGCTTATCGAAGGCAACCGCATCCACAACTGCGGCCACCTCCCGTCGAACAACCACGAACACGGGATCTACGTGGAGCGCGCCGACCGCACGCGAATCGTGGGAAACCTGATCTACGACAACGCGGACCGGGGTATCCAGCTCTACCCCAACGCCCAATACAGCGTGATCGAACGTAACGTGATCGACGGCAACGGCGAGGGGATCATCATCTCCGGTGACGACGGGCTGGCCTCGAACCACAACCTGGTGCAGTTCAACGTCGTCTCGCACTCCCGTATCCGGGCCGACATCGAATCGTATTTCCCGGACGGCAACCCGGTTGGCGTCGGGAACCTCGTACGCAAGAACTGCGTGTTCGGCGGACGCGAAGGAGCGATCGTCAAGGGCGACGGTGGGTTCACCGCCGTCGCCAACGTGGTCGCCGATCCGCTGTATGCGGACGTGACCGGCGGCGACTTCCGCATCGGCGCCGGCAGTCGATGCGCCTCGCTGCTGGCGGGCAAGCTCGCCACGGCCGCCGCGGCAGCGCGCGCCGCGCGGCTTCGATGAAGCGCGGGCGGGCTCGGTGACGCAGGCGGGCTCGGTGACCGACCGCTCGATCGTCCAGGTGACGCTTTGGAACAGCCCGTACCTGGGCAACTTCATGTCGAGCGAGCTGGCGCTCGCCCGCGCGGTCCGGACACGCTTCGGCATGTGGACGCACTTCGTCCTGGCTCCCGGGGCGGAGGGTCAGCCCTGGCTGGCCGACCTCGACGCCGTGGGCGTGACATGGTCGATACTGTCACCGAGTCGGCGCGCCTGTCGCGCCCATCTCGACGGTGTCATGCGCGAGCACAGCGCCGCGCTCGTGCATACGAACTTCACCGTCGCGGACCTGGCGGCTTCGAGCGCAGCCGCCGCGCTGGAGGTGCCGTGCGTATGGCACATCCGCACGGGCTTCAACGGCTATCCTCCGGCTCAACGCGCCAAGGATCTGCTCAAGATGCGGATCGTGGCGCGCAGGCGAGTCGCGCGCGTGATCGCCGTGTCGCCCTGGTTGGCCGACTTCACCGCCAGTCGCGGCGTGCCTCGCGGGCGGATCGAGATGGTCCCGAACGCGATCGTCGTGGAGCGCTTCTCGGAGTTGCCCAATCGTCGCGCTGCACGCGAGCGCCTCGGGCTGGACGCCGACGCGGATGTCGTACTTTGCATGGGCTGGTGGCCCGACGTCAAGGGGGTCGACGTGCTCCTCGACGCGCTGGCGACGATCGCCGAGCGTCATCCGGCGATGACGGCGCTGCTCGTGGGGGAGGAGCAGATGCAGTCGTTCCTAGCAGAGCGGTTGCCGGCGCGACCCTCCTGGCTGCGCACCTCGAGCTTCGTCAGCGACTCGGCGTGGCTGTTCGCGGCCGCCGATATCTTCGTCAGCGCGTCGCGTCACGAGGGCCAGTCCTCCGCGATCGGCGAGGCGCTCGCGTGCGGCCTGCCCGTCGTGATGTCCGACATTCCGGGGACCGCCGGCTGGGCCGGCGCGCCCCACATGCTGACCTTCCCGAGCGAGGATCACGGCGCCCTGGCCGCCAACCTTGGGCAGCTGCTCCAGGTTCCGGCCGAAGCGCGCGCAGCCGCGGGGAACGATAACCGGAATTGGGTGCGCGAGCACTTTGCGATCGACGCCTGGTGCGAGCAGATCTGCGCGATTTACGCGGATCTGATCTGAGCCGCTTCAGACGGCGACGCGGCCGGCCAGGATCCCGCGCAGCTGGGCGACGTCGCCGAGCGTCAGCTCGCGCACGACAAACAGCGCCGCGAGGTAGGTGATCGGTCCCGCGACGAGCCCGGCGGCCATCAATCCGACGGGGACGTTGCCGGTGCCGAGCGCGGCCAGGACGCCGGCCATCGCGGCACCCGCGATCAAGGTTCTGAGGGCCGTTCGCGCAAGCGGCCACAGCTCCAGGCCGGCGTGCGCGCGGAGGAGCCAAAGGTGCGCCGGGACCCACACGGCGTACGCGGCGCTCGTGCCGATCGCGGCCGCCACGATTCCGATCCGCGGCAGGAGCACGACGTCGACCACGACGTTGACGGTCAGCATCGCGACGGCTATCGGCACGCGTCGCCGCGCCTCCCCCAGGTAGTTGACCGAGAGCGTCGTGATCTGCGCGAGCCCGGACAGGTATACGAACGGCGCGAGCGCCTGCAGCACGGCGGGGGCCCCGGGATACTTCTCACCGAAGATCAGGTGCAGGATCGCTCCCGACCAGATCACGATCGGCGCGGTGAACACCATCTGCAGGATCAGCAGATATCGCAGGCTACGCGCAAACAGGTCGAGGTCGCCCTCCCCCTCGCGCCAGCTCGCCAACCGCGGCGCTACGGCCGAGGCAACCGCCGCGGCTGGATAGTCGAGGAACGCGCCCAGCCGCATCGAGAGCCCGAAGGCGGCGACCGGCGCACCCCCGCCGATAAGCGCCGCGATCAGCAGCACGTCGACGCTGGAGAACGTCCGAAACGCGGCGTCGACGACCAGCAGCGGCCTCGCGTACGACAGGATCTCACGTGGCGAGACGGCTGGCGGGGAGGAGTCGGGTGGTTGCTCGTGCCTGTGCGCGCGGATGCTCCCGATCGTCCTGTTCGCGATCGCGAGCCCGACCACGAGCCCGACGGTGTAGCCGATCGCGTTGCCGAACGCCGCACCCGTCGCCGCCGCGCCGAGCACGACCAGCACGATGCTCGCGACCACTTCGACGACGCTCTCGACGGTCGCGATGATCAGGTTGTATTTGAGCTTGCCCAGCGCGATGAAGGCGCCCATCACGAGCAGGAACATGCTCTGGGCCATCAGCGAGATGGCAAGGCCACGCAGCGGCCACGCCGCCGCGCTGGTGCCGAACGCGTCGCAGATCGGCCCCGCGAGAGCGAACAGCGCGACAGCGGCGACGAGCCCCAGGCGCAGCTTGAGGCGCATGCCCGTGCGGAACACCGCGGCTGCCGCCGCCGGATGATCGCGCCGCTCGGCCATGAAGCGGCCGGTCGATGAAGCGATCCCGAAGTCGGCGAACAGGCTCGTGAGCATGACCACGCCCAGCGCGAACGTCAGGCTGCCGTACTGCTGCGCGGACAGCGCGCGGCCGAGATAGATCGTGAGGACCGCCGTGAGGACGGCTCCGACCATCTGGCCCGAGAACGCGAAAGCGGCGCTGCGACTAGCTCGTTCCCGCGTCATTCGAGTTAGCCTCGACTGGCCAGGGCTTCGACCGATTGCTCCTCGCTTTCGGCACGGGCGATTGCGAGCATAGCCGGGCCGAGGGCGAGCATCACCCACAACAGCTTGCTGAACATGTTGGAGATGAAGAAGTCAGCCGTCAGCATCCCGACGAGCCCCAGGAACACGCTGCGAGCGAGCGCCTCCGCGCTCGCCTGCCCGCGCCGCGCCCAGATGCGCGCGGCCTTTAGCGCGCAGGACATGCAGGTGACGATCACCGCCAGGAGCAGCAGGAGCCCCGGAACGCCCTC
>DATHGU010000366.1:0-2132 GCA_035317495.1 Solirubrobacteraceae bacterium | reverse complement strand
CCTGGTCGGTCATCTGGCCGCGTTTGAGATGACCTCTTCGATCCCGAATCGGCGCTACGGCAATGGCCTGCGACGGCTTGGTCACGGCCCGCGGGCGACGGATTTCTACGACGAGCATGTCGAGGCTGACGCCGTTCACGAGAGCATCGCCGCCTGGGATCTCGCGCACGGGCTGGCCCGCGTCGAGCCCGCCCTCGCGCCGGACATCCTGATAGGCGCCCGTGCGCTACTCGCGCTCGAGAGTCGCTGGGCCCAGCACCTGATGGATGCGTGGAGTGAGGGCATAACCTCGCTCAGGTCGTCGGCCCTGACGAGCGTGCTGTGAGCGAGCCCCTTGAGCTTTCCTACGTTCTTCCGCTTCGTTGGAGCGAGGACTCAGGTCGGGAGGAGCTGAGCGAGTACCTGCGAGAGCTTCAGGCGCTTTGCGCAGAGATCCTGATCGTTGACGGCTCGCCACCGGACATTTTCGCCGCCCACGCCGAGGCTTGGGGGTCATGGACCGTGCACGTTCCTCCTGATCCCGACACGCATTGCAAGATGGGCAAGGTCGCGGGGGTGACCACCGGAGTGCGGCTCGCGCGCTTCGAGGCGGTGGCAATCGCCGATGACGATGTCCGCTACGAGCACGCCGGCCTGCAGAGACTCACACAGCACCTACGCGACCACGACCTCGTCCGTCCCCAGAACTTCTTCGATCCGCTGCCATGGCACGCTCGCTGGGACACGGCGAGAACTCTTCTCAATCGAGCGCTCGGAGCCGACTATCCGGGCACGCTCGGAATACGCCGCTCGCGCTTCATGGCAATGGGAGGCTACGACGGCGACGTGATCTTCGAGAACCTCGAGCTGATTCGATCGGTGAAGGCGAGCGGCGGCACCACAGTCTCGCCGCTGGACTTCTTCGTGCGGCGCCTTCCGCCGACAACATCTCATTTCTGGGGCCAGAGAACGCGCCAAGCCTACGACGACTTTGCCTTGCCGCTGCGGATGGCCTGCTGGCTGGCTGTCGTTCCACTGGCGCTCGCCACAACCCTCAGCAAGCGTCCAGCTGGCGGCTACCTCGCCGCGGCGGCACTTGCGCTTCTCGCGGAGCGCGGCCGGCGACGTGCAGGAGGCGCGCCCGTCTTCCCGCCAACCTCGTCCCTTCTCGCACCCCTCTGGGTGCTCGAACGAGGCATCTGCTCGTGGCTCGCTGTCGCTCAGAGGCTGCGCTTCGGCGGCGTGCGCTACGGCACCGAAGTCATCCCGACAGCCGCTCACTCGGTATCCACGATACGGCTCGTCCAAGAGCAGGGCAGCAGGGCCACGGCATGAGTATGCACGACGCACGAGCCTCGCGAATCGAATCGCCTGAACGGGCATAGCCTGACAACAACGAACGATCAGGAGCCACATGAGAGCAGTGACTTGGCAGGGCCGCGGAGCAACGCGAGCTCTGCCTGATCCCAGCGCTCGCCGCGGTCCGGGCGCAGCCGGCCGTAACGATCTCGCGCGAACGTCCAGACGGTCCCGTCCGGGTGCTCCTTGCGCGGAGTGTTCAGATCGCCGCACAGAATTCGGGCATAGCCCGGCTCGTGATCCGCGAGATGCCGGTGTAGCGCCTCATGGGTGCGGACCTTGATGAGGTCCGGCTTGGGGCTGATCGGCGAGTGCACGTTGAGCACTTCCGTGCCGTCGCTCATGTGCGCCGCGAGCACTCGCTCGGGCCAGGGCATGCCGTCGACGAGCACGGCGTGCAGCGGCGAGCGCGAGGCCGTCAAGACCGCTAGTGCCCTGGCGCGGCCCGCCGTTGGGAGCTCACCGTGCTCGATGGCGCAGTATCCGGCGTCCTGCAGCAGTGTCAGCCAGCGCGGCAGCGTGCTGCGTGTCAGCTCCTGTAGGCAGAGCACGTCTGCGCCGAGCTCGAGGAGCGCATCCGCCTGCTCCGGCAGACGCTTCACGCGCCCGGCGAGATTCCAGCTGGCGAGGAGCATCGAAGGGTCAGATCTGCTTTACGCGGGCGAGGCTCTCCTTCAGCGCTGCCATCAGGTCGGGGACAGGATCGGGTTCGCCATCGACGTCCGCTCCAGGCTCCGGCTCGGGCGTAACGTCGAAGCTGCGCTTGCGCCGGTACTCGCGCAACGCCTTCGATC
>DATHGU010000365.1:0-4606 GCA_035317495.1 Solirubrobacteraceae bacterium | reverse complement strand
CGATCGGAGCCGAGTCGCTTCAGCCGATCGAAATACAGGTTGGGACGCACGTCACGAGCACGCTGCTCGGCGCGACGCTCACGGAGGGCGACGTCGGCGGCCTGGTCAACAGTCCGGTGGCGATCGCCCCCGTCGCCTACGCCGAAGCGCTCACCGGCAGCTCGGGGCGGGTGACGCGGATCTTCGTGCGCGCCGAGCCCGGGCGCGAGGCAGCGGTGCGCGCGGCGCTCATCGCACTCGCGGGCGATCGACTAAACGTCGAGCCGGCCAACTTCGATTCCGTCCTGTTCGCAAAGGCAGCCGCGCCCGCCAACCAAGCCGCCGAACTGTTCTCGGCGATCAGCGCACTGGTGGGCTTCATGCTCGCCTTCAACGCGATGCTGATCACAGCCGCGCTGCGGCGCGACTTGATCGCGGAGCTGCGCCGCCACGGCGCGACGCGCTGGATGACGATCAAGACGCTGCTGTTCGACGCCTTGATCCTGGGCGTGCTTGGCTGCATCCTCGGCTTGATCCTCGGCGACGTGGTGTCAATCGCGCTATTCCACGCCAACGCCGGTTACCTGTCCTACGCGTTCCCCGTGGGCGCACAGCGAGTGGTGACTTGGCAGAGCGTGGCGGTGGCCGTTGCTGCCGGCATGCTCGCCGCGTGCATCGGGGTGCTCGTGCCGCTGCGCGGCGAGCTCTCTCGTCCACTGCGGCGCTCGTCAGCGGCCGAGCGTCGATCGCCAGGGGAGCGCGCCAGCCGCCGGTGGATGGCGCCACGCGTGGTCGGAGGGCTCGCGTGCCTGGCGGCCACAACGATCATCCTCGTCTTCGATCCCGCGGGCGCGATCCTTGGAAGCCTGGCACTGGTCGGAGCGCTGTTGCTGTTGCTCGCACCGTTGCTCAACGAGATCGTCGCGGTCTTTGCGCGGGCCTCACGTCCACTGCAATCGGCCGCGACGCGACTGGCGGTGATCGAGCTGCGCACCCCGGCAACGCGCACGCGCTCGCTCGCAATCGCGGCCACCGGGGCGATCGCGGTGTTTGGCAGCGTCGCGATCCAAGGCGCGCACAGCAATCTGCAGAGTGGCCTGGACCGCACCGCCGCGGACATGAATCGCGTGAGCGATATATGGGTCTCGGCGGCCGGGAGCGCGAACACGTTGGGGACGACACCATTTGCGATCGGCGCCGCCGCGCGCCTAGGACGACTACCCGGCGTCCGCTCGCTCGCCATATATCGCGGCGGGTTCCTCAACGTCGGCGATCGGCGGGCTTGGGTGATAGCACCGCCGCGCAGCTCGCCCGAGCCGATCGCGGCCAGCCAGCTGTTGCGTGGCAACGCCGCGCTCGCCAAAGCCCGCCTACGGGCGGGCGGCTGGGTGGTCCTGTCAAAAGCGATCGCGGACGAGGAGCACCTGCTTATCGGAGACTCGTTCACGCTCCCCTCCCCAACGCCGAGCACGTTCCGGGTCGCGGCCTTGAGCACGAACGTCGGCTGGCCACCGGGCGCGATCGTCATCAATTCGGCGGACTACGCGCGCGCATGGGGCAGCTCGGAGGCGAGTGCCTACAACATCGCGCTGAGGGCACGGATCTCGCCCTCCCAGGGGGCCAGCGAAGTGCGCCGAGCGCTCGGGCCTCACTCGGGCCTCTCGGTTCAAACCGCGCGCCAGCGCGAACTGCAGTGGCGGGCGAGCAGCCGCCAAGGACTCTCGCGGCTGTCACAGATTGCACTCCTCGTACTGATCGCCGCCGCCCTAGCGATGGCGGGAGCGATGGCGGCGATGATCTGGCAGCGCCGGGCGCAGCTTGCATATCTGAAGCGGCAGGGCTACCGTCGAATTGTGCTGTGGCGGGCCTTGATCTATGAGAGCGCCCTGTTGCTCGGGGCGGGCTGCTCGATCGGCGCGGTGTTCGGGCTGTATGGCCAGTTGTTGCTCAGCCATGCCCTTTCGAGCGTGACCGGCTTTCCCATCGTGTTCTCTGTCGGAGCGCTCGTCGCGCTGTCGAGCGTCGCGCTGGTGAGCGTGGCCGCAGCGACGATCGTCGCAGTTCCAGGTTATTTGGCCGCGCGAGTCCCAGCTAGCGTTAATCCAGGATGACGTAGTACAAGTAGTAACGACCTATGAACGGGTTCAGCCGACAGGGCGTCACGCTCCACGGGCCAGGTGGCCACCTGCGAAGAAATACGGACGGCGACCGCGTCATCCACTCCCGGGCGCGCCGTCAGGCCGCAGGGAGCCGAGTGGGCGTCGCGCTTGCTCGCGCGACTGCACGGGAAGTGATCTGGGGTCTGCGGCTGGTCTCACGGGAGGTCGAGGTCTGGTGCGCGCGGGCGGCAGAGATCCCCGATGCCGAGCTGCGCGCCGACGCATTTCAGGCGCTCAGGGGCAAGCGCGGCAACATCAACGGCGCAGCGCTGTTCTGGACGCTGCCTGACCAGCGCAACCGGGACCTGCTGGAGGCGCTGGTGGCGTATGAGATTCTCGCCGACTTCCTGGACTGCGTGAGCGAGCGGGGCGCGAGCTTGGGCATCGCAAACGGGCGCCAGCTGCACCTTGCGCTGGTCGAGGCGCTCGATTCAGGGCAGGAGATGTCCGACTACTACCGGTATCACGACAGCGGGGATGACGGCGGCTATGTGCGCATGTTGGTGGGTGACTGCCGCGCGCACTGCGCCGCGCTGAGCGGCTACGAGGAAGTTCGGCCCTTCCTATCACGCGCCGCCAGCCTGTCTGGCGTGCTGGCGATCAACCACGAGCCCGACCCCGTGCGGCGTGAGCAGGCGCTACAGGAATGGGACGATGATCGGTTGGCCGACCATCCGGGGCGTGATCCGGTTGTCCGGGGCGAGCACGAGTGGTATGAGCGAACCGCCGGGGCGAGCGCTTGGCTGACCGTGCTGGCAATGCTGGCGCTTGCGGCCGAACCGGGTCGCGCGGCGCGCGGGGCGGCGGAGACTTATGCGGCCTACGTGGACTGGATCGCGCCGGCCGGAGCGATGCTCGACAGTTACGGCGACATCGTCGAGGACGCGGCGAGCGGAGACCACAGCTACATCGCGCGCTACCCGAGCATGAAGGCGGCCATCGAGCGCATGGGTGAGCTGATACGAGGCTCGCGCCGCGAGGCACGCGCGCTGCCGGGCGGCGCTCGCCACGCCGTGATCGTGGATTGCATGATCGCCTTCTATCTCTCCAAGGACTCTGTTCGGGCGCCCGAGATGCGCAAAGGCGCCTGCGAGCTGGAGCGCGCTGGCGGCCCCCTGATCGAGCTGCTGCTGCCAGTGCTGCGAGTCTGGCGCGTGGCACACGGCCAGCGCTCGGCGTAAAGCGACGCTGCGCTAGTTTCACAAAACTAGGCAGCGAGCATCGCGGGGAGGAATATCGGTGGCACGCATGTCCTGCTCTCTCGATCGCACCCGTGCCGCCCGCACCCGCACCTTTGCCGGCGAGCCCGAACATTTTCTGCATCTTGAGTGCCCTCCACTTGGCCTTTCCGGGTGGCACTCAAGGGAGCTAGGCGCACAACCTCCCGCGCCATCCCTCCAGGGGCGCCGCGGCTCGCATCCCCGCCGCCGCGGCGCCCCTTCCTCTCGAGCACGAGACGGTCTGACGAGTATTCGCAGTCTCACCACCGTGGCTCGTTTTCTCCGTAACCCGCGCAAGCAAAGCCGCGACGGCTTGGCTCCTCCGCAAGTCGCGCAGGCCAACCACTCCGGCCCGTCCTCTCACTCGGTCGCGCATACGGCTCCCGACCCCGCGAGGTCGGGATGGCCGGGCCGAAAATCCGGGACCCAGCGGCATTTCACTGGGCCTAATTTGACGAGCAACCGGCGAATCGCGCTCGGGCACCCGTACACTGATTTCAGCGGGCGTCAAAGCGCCCGCGACGCAGCGCTTGTGCAACGGGGACTACGGAGAGAGACGGGGACCATGGGTGAAGGTGAGCTTCGGGTGAAGCGACTTGCATTCGACAGCGCGCCGACCTCCCGGTCGGGCAGGTTCAGATATTGCATACGTCGCTGCGTTCTGCTCGCCGTTCTCCCGCTGTGTGTGGCGTGTGGTGTCCTGGCATTCATGTCTGCCGCCCCGGCCTTCGCCGTCACCACGCACGTCTTCTCCACCAGCTTCGGCACCGCTGGCGAAGGTGCTGGCCAGGTCTCGCTGGCCTCGAATAGCGGCGTCGCGGTCAATTCCACGAACCCGAACCACGACGTCTACGTCGCCGATACCGGCAACCACCGTGTCGACGAGTTCGATCCTGCTGAACCCGCAGGCAAACAGTTCGTCCTCATGTTCGGCAAGGACGTGAACAAGACCAAGGTACAGGGCGGTCTGGCTACTGAAGCGGAAAAGGACGTGTGCACGGCGGTGGAAGTCGCGCTTGGCGCGGAATGCGAGGCTGGGACATCCGGCGCCGCGCCCGGCCAGTTCACCACCCCGACCTTCATCGCCGTGGACAACAGCGCCGGCGCCTCCAAAGGCGATGTCTACGTCGCTGACACCGCCAATAACGTCGTCACCAAGTTCGACGCCTCCGGCGCGCTGATCGAATCCTGGGGCTCCGGCGGCCAGCTCAACGGCTCCACCGCGACCGACGGACCCTTCGGCGCCCT
>DATHGU010000364.1:0-6083 GCA_035317495.1 Solirubrobacteraceae bacterium | reverse complement strand
CGTCGGCGACGTGCTCGATGAGATCGAGGGGATCGAGTTCGTGCGCTTCGGCGCCGAGGACGTCGTGCGTCATAAGCTCGTGCAGCGGATCGTCGAGGCCTACGACGTGGCCTCGCAGCGCGAGGCGCCCGAGCTCAGATCCGCCGACCGCGGCGCCTGAGAAGAGATGCTCGAAGTCGAGGTCCTCGGCGTGGGAGCCCCAGCCGGTCGGAGCGCCGCCGCTACGGAGCCGCGGACTGTCATCGACTTGCCGCTCGAGGAGGTGCGGCGCCTGTCCGCGCGCGCAGCTGCCTCCGCCGGAGTGAGCGACGGGCACGTTGCGATCGAGTTCGTCGACGAGCGGCGAATCAGCGAGCTCAACGCGCGATACCGTGGGCGGGCTGAGCCCACCGACGTGCTGTCCTTTCCGGTCGACGGCACGGCGCCGGTCCAGGCTAGGCGCGAGCTTGGCGATGTGATCATCTGCGCTGAGCACACAGCGGACGTGCGGGAGGCGATCGTGCACGGGATGCTGCACCTGCTCGAGATGGATCACGAGACCGACGGCGGGGAGATGCTCGAGCGCCAGCGTGAGCTGCTCGCACGGGAGCGCCCTTGACCCGCAGCGGCTTCGTCGCCCTGGCCGGCCGGCCGAACGTCGGCAAGTCGACGTTCGTCAACGCGGTCGTCGGAGAGAAGGTCGCGATCGTCTCCGACCGTCCGCAGACCACCCGGCGGGCGATTCGCGGCGTGCGGTCCGAGGGCGATTGCCAGATCGTGCTCGTCGACCTGCCGGGCGTGCAGCGCCCGCGCGATACGCTCACGGCCCGCATGGCCGGTCGCGTTCAGCAGGAGCTCGAGGACTCCGACGTCGTGTTGCTGATGCTCAACGGCGAGCAGGGTGTGGGGCCGGGCGATCGCTTTATCGCCGGGACCTTGGCAGGCGCGAAGGTGCCGGTGACGATCGCGGTCAACAAGGTCGACCGACTGTCCCGTGCGGCAACGGCTGCGATGCTGCATCAGGCCGTCGAGCTGGAAGTCGGAGAGGAGGTGTTCCCGATTTCGGCACGCACGGGAGCAGGCGTGCCGGCGCTCGTCGAGCACCTGACGGCGCAGATGCCCGAGGGGCCGTTCATGTACGGGGAGCGGGCGACCTCCGATCAGCCGCTGCCGGTGGTGCTGGCGGAGCTAGTGCGCGAGGCGGTGATCAAGCGGACCTTCCAGGAGTTGCCCCATGCGGTCGAGGTCGTCGTCGAGGAGATCGAATGGCCGCGCGAGGGCCTCGCGCGGGTGCGGGCCCTGATCTGGGTCGAAAGCGCATCGCAGAAGGGGATCCTGATCGGAGCGCACGGCAGGATGATCAAGGCGATCGGCACGGCTGCGCGTCGCGAGATCGAGCGCGAGCTGGGCTGCCAAGTCCACCTCGACCTGTCCGTGCGGGTTCGGCGCGACTGGCGTGGAGACGCGGGTCTACTTGACCGGCTGGGAATAACCTGACAGGCTGAACGAAAATCCCGATAGGCATACCGGATCGTTTGGGGCGAAATTCCGTTGCGTGTGATTCATGCCATGATTGGAATGCAGCAATTCGTTTTTTCGAGTAGCTTCTAACCCGACAGCGGGTGAGCTGGGAAGGCGGTATGTCGGCCAAGCACGCGGTATTGGGACTCGTGATCGAGCGTCCCGGATATGGATATCAGTTGGCTCAGCGGCTCGACGAGCGCTTTGGCTCGTCGGGATTCGCGCTGTCCGGCGTCTATTCGGCGCTCGATCAGCTCTCACGCGACGAGCTCGTGCGCAGCGCCGGCGAGACGGTGGCCATTCCCGGGAGCCGCGCGGCGCCGCGCACGGTCTACGAAGCCACTGAGCAGGGCGTCGACCACTTCGAGGACTGGATGCTCGACGCCTCCTCCACGCCGCCCCTCAGGGACGAGCTGCACATGAAGATCGCGCTCTGCCGTCCGCACAACGTCGCGCGACTGATTGACGTGATCTCCGGCCAGGAACTCGTCTGCCTGGGGCGGCTTGCGGACCTCAAGCAGCTCGCCGGGCAGCACGCCGCCTCCTCGCGCGACTGGTCGAGGTTGATGCGGATGCTCGCGGCCGAAGCGGAGGTCGCGTTCTGGAACGCCCGCATCGAGTGGTTGCAGAACGCGCGCGCGCTGCTCGAGCAACTGCGCGACGAGCGCGAGCCGTTGGGGCTCGGGTACAGCACCCGCAGGGCCGGCGCTCGGGCGGGGCACCTGCGGGCACTCTGATGGCGGACGCGCTGCTCTCGCTGGATGCGGTCAGCAAGAGCTACTGGCGCGGATCAACCGAGGTTCGAGTGCTGTCCGGTGCGAGCCTCGATCTCGACGCTGGCGAGTTCATGGCGGTGTGGGGCAAACGCGGCGCGGGCAAGACGACGCTGCTCAGGATCGCGGCCGGCTTGGAGACGCCGGACCGCGGCTCGGTGCGCTTCGCCGGCGAAGACCTGTCGATGCTCTCAGAACGCGCGCACGCGAGCCTGCGGCGCGGCGAGCTCGGGGTGGTGCGCAGGGCGGGTCCGCGCAGCGAGCTGTCGATGCTCGACTATGTCGCGCTTCCGCTCCTCGTCGCGCACGGCCGACGCGCGGCTGGCCGCCGCGCCGACGCCGCGCTAAGGCGGGTTGGCATGTTGCAGTGCGCCGGACAGCGCTGGGGGAGCCTCTCCGATGGCGAGCGGTCGCTCGTCGCGATAGCCCACGGGATCGCCCGCGCGCCGCGGCTGCTGCTCGTCGACGATCCGACGGCGAACCTCGGCGTGCGCGAGCGCGAGGAGATCCTCGACCTGCTCCGCTCGCTGGTGGAGGAAACGAACCTGGCTGTGCTGATGACCGTCCCGGACATGCCGGCTGCGCTCGGCTCCTGCCGGCTGCGTGCGCTGAGCGGCGGACGACTCTTGGCGCCGCCCGACGCGCCCGACGACGAGACGAACGTGATCGACTTCCCCGGCCACCAGCGCTCGGCGTAGATGCTCGCGGCAGCTCCCGCAGGAGCGTCTCGCGCCCTTCACCGGCCGATCGTCTAGTGCTGGAGCTACGGGAGCTGGTCAAGCACTATCCGGTCGCCCCGGGAGAGTCGGTGCGCGCCGTCGACGGCGTCTCGCTCTCGGTATCGACCGGCGAGTTCGTGGCGCTCTACGGGCCGAGCGGCTCGGGCAAGACGACCCTACTGATGCTGGTCGCCGCGCTGCTTCGGCCCGATGCCGGCACGGTGCTGCTGGACGGCCGCGATATCTCCGCGCTGAGCGACCGCGATGCGGCGCGGTATCGGCTGCACGAGCTTGGCTTCGTGCGTCAGTCGCTCAATCTGATGCCTGGTGCAAGCGCCCTCGACAACGCCGCGCTGAAGCTGATGGGGACGGACATCGGCTCGCGCGAGGCGCGCCGCCGCGTCCTGCCCCTGCTGGGACGGCTCGGCCTCGAGCCGCGCCGCCGGCACCGCGCCGAGCAGCTGTCGATGGGTGAGCGCCAGCGGGTGATGATCGCGCGGGCCCTGTCGACCGATCCGAAGCTGCTGCTCGCGGACGAGCCGACCGGCAGCCTCGACACCGAGCGAGGACGGCAGGTGCTCGCGCTGATCGCCGAGACCTGTCGCGAGCGGGACGTGGCCGTGCTGCTCGTCACCCACGATCCGCAGGCGGCGGCGTTTGCGGATCGCGTGTACGTGCTGCGCGACGGCCGGCTCGCCGATCGCGAGCCCGGGGTGCGCACGCCCGTCGATGCACGCTGACGCGGCTCCCACAGAATCGTCATGAGGCTGTCGAGCGCCCTCCGCCTATATCGCGTCCGCCTGCGGGCGCGCGTCGCGCAGGAACTGTTCGCCGTGCTGGGCATCGCGATCGGCGTTTCGCTTCTCTTCGCGTCGCAGGTGGCCAACACGAGCCTCAACAGCTCGGTGCGACAGCTGACGAGCGGCATCGTCGGTCAGATGCGCTTCCAGATCGCGGCGCGCGACAGCCACGGTTTCGACGAACGGCTGCTAACCGAAGCTGCGCATCTGCCGGGCGTGCGGGGCGTCGCGCCGGTGCTCGAGCAGAACGCCAACGTCGTCGGGCCGGCCGGCGCACAATCGGTCGATCTGGTCGGCACCGATCCTCGCCTGGCCCACCTCGGGGGCCGCCTCGCGCGGCGAGTCGGCGTCCTTGGGCTCGGCCGTGCGAACCTCATCATGCTGCCGGCGCCGATCGCCCAGAAGATCGGATCCTCCTCGCTGCAGTCGGTCAAGCTCCAACTCGGCTCGCGCACCGTGTCCGTTCTGCTCGTTCCCGAGTTGCTCGCCGGCGATTCAGGCGCCCTGAAGGAGAGCCCGATTGCTCTTGCCCCGCTGCGCACGATTCAGCAGCTGGCGCGGATGCGGGGTCGGCTGACGAGTATCTTCGTGCGCTCTCCGCCTCGCCTTGATCGGTCGGTGCGCGCGGGGTTGCTGCGGCTCGCGTCGGGTCGTCTGAATGTGCGTCCGGCTGGCTTCAATACCGCGCTGTTCGCACGTGCCGCCGGACCAGTCAATCAATCGACCGGCCTGTTCTCGGCGCTGAGCGCGCTGGTCGGCTTCCTGTTCGCGTTCAACGCCCTGCTCCTGACGGTCCCGCAGCGAAGGAACTTGATTCACGATCTCCGCCTCGACGGATACACGCGCAGGATGATCGTCGAGGTGCTGCTGCTAGACGCGCTCGTTCTCGGCGCGCTCGCGTCCGGACTCGGCCTGCTGCTCGGCGAGCTGCTGTCCGCTGCGCTGTTCAGCTCGAACCCGGGTTATCTGTCCTTCGCGTTTCCGATCGGCGCGCAGCGGACCGTCACATGGTCGAGCATCGTGGCGGCCGTGGCCGGCGGCATGCTCGCCGCGTGCGCCGGCGTGCTTGCGCCGCTGCGCGCGGAGATCGTCAACCAGCCAGCGGGCGCCGGCGGGACGGCAGCCCACCCGAGGCGTCTCCACGCCCGCTGGCTGTTGGGCGGGGCGTCGATCTGTCTCGTTGGGACGACGATCATCTTGTTCGCCGCGACGCAGGCGGCGATCGTGGGCGTCTTCAGCCTGACGGCTGCACTGCTGCTCTGCCTGCCCGCAGCGCTCGACCTCGCGGTCTGTGGCGGC
Source organism: Solirubrobacteraceae bacterium (assembly GCA_035317495.1). Taxonomy (GTDB): domain Bacteria; phylum Actinomycetota; class Thermoleophilia; order Solirubrobacterales; family Solirubrobacteraceae; genus Palsa-744. The sequence continues at coordinate 992 of DATHGU010000364.1, read as the reverse complement.
GAGCGGCTTCAGCGAGCGCTTTCAGGCGCCGCGTCCTATTTGGCCCTGATCGAGCTGCGCTCGCGATCCAACCGGGCGCGCTCGCTCGCGATCGCCGCGACCGGCGCGATCGCCGTCTTCGGCGGCGTTTCGATCCAGGGCGCACGCGGCAGCCTCCAGCGCGGTCTGGGCGCCTCGGCGCGCGGCATTGATGGGCGCGCGGATCTCTGGGTGACGCCGGCCGGTGCGTCCAACTCGTTCGCGACGACGCCGTTCAAGGATCTTGCGGGCAACTCCCTTGACCGACTCACGGGCGTGCGGGCCGTGCGGACATATCGGGGGAGCTTCCTCGACTGGGGCGACCGCCGTCTGTGGATCGTCGCACCGCCCCGCGATGACGCAACGCTGATCGCGCCGAGCCAGATCGTCGACGGCGAAGCGACAGTCGCAGGTGCGCGCTTGAGAGGGCATGGCTGGGTGGTGCTCTCGCGAGCGGTTGCCGCGCAGCACCACCTGCACGTGGGGCAGGCATTGATCATGCCCACCCCCCAACCGACGAGCTTCCGCGTCGCCGCGCTGAGCACGAACCTCGGCTGGTCGCCGGGCGCGGTCGTGCTGAACGCCGACGACTATGCGCACGCGTGGGGCAGCGAGGAGCCGAGCGCATATCAGATCGACCTCGTGCCCGGCGCTTCGCTCGCCTCGGTCAGCCGCGAGGTGAAGATCGCGCTAGGTCCGCGATCCGGGCTGCACGTCGAAACCAGGGCCGAGCGCGAGCGCCTGCATGATTCGCAGGCCGCGCAGGGACTTTCGCGCCTGACGCAGATCAGAAGCCTCGTGCTGGTTGCGGCGGTTCTCGCGATGGCCGCCGCGATGGGGGCGATGATCTGGCAGCGCAGGGGGAGGCTCGCGGACATGAAGGTCGACGGGTTCAGCACGGGCGTGTTGTGGCGGGCGCTGCTGTGGGAGAGCGCGCTGCTGCTTGGCGTCGGCTGCTCGCTCGGTGCGCTGTT
>DATHGU010000363.1:0-3881 GCA_035317495.1 Solirubrobacteraceae bacterium | reverse complement strand
GGGGCGCCGACAAGCCGTGAGACGGAGTGTTTCTCCATGTACTCGGACATGTCGATGCGGATCATCGCGTCCTGGGAGTCGAACATGAACTCGGCGAGCGCGCGGGCCAGCTCGGTCTTGCCGACGCCCGTGGGGCCGAGGAACAGGAACGAGCCGATCGGGCGATCGGGGTCCTGCAGCCCTGCGCGCGAGCGGCGCAGCGCAGTGGCGACCGCCTCGATCGCCTCGTCCTGGCCGACCACTCGTTCGTGCAGGCGATCCTCCATGTGGATCAGCTTCTCGGTTTCGCCCTCGAGCAGGCGGCTGACGGGAATGCCCGTCCAGCGCGCGACGATCTCCGCGATGTCGTCGGCGTCGACCTCCTCTTTGAGGAACACCGGCGCCTCGCCGCCGCCGCGCTCACGCTCCTGGGATTCGTATTCGGCAACCTTGCGTTCGAGCTCGGGGATCTCGCCGTAGCGCAGCTCGGCGGCGCGCTGCAGGTCGGCGTCGCGTTCGGCGCGCTCCATCTCCACGCGCGCGGCGTCGAGGCGCTCCTTGGTCTCCGAGATGCCGGCGATCGCCTGCTTCTCGGCTTCCCACTGCTCGGTCATCTCACGCTCGCGCGCTTCGAGCTCGGAGACCTCCGCCTCGATCGCCTTGCGCCGCTCCTTGGCGGCTGTGTCTTTCTCCTTGCGCAGCGACTCGAGCTCGATCTTCAGCTGCATGACGCGCCGTTTGACCTCGTCGATCTCGGTCGGCAGCGAGTCGATCTCGATGCGGATCTTCGACGCCGCCTCGTCGACCAGGTCGATCGCCTTGTCGGGCAGGAAGCGGTCGGCGATGTAGCGGTTGGAGAGCGTCGCGGCGGCGATCAGCGCGCTGTCCTGGATGCTCACGCCGTGGTGCACCTCGTAGCGCTCCTTCAGCCCGCGAAGGATCGCGATCGTGTCCTGCACGGTCGGCTCGCCGACCATCACCGGCTGAAAGCGGCGCTCAAGCGCGGCGTCCTTCTCGATGTACTTGGTGTACTCGTCGAGCGTCGTCGCGCCGACGGCGCGCAGTTCGCCACGCGCGAGCATCGGCTTGAGCAGGTTGGAGGCGTCGACGGAGCCCTGCGCGGCGCCCGCGCCGACGATCGTGTGCAGCTCGTCGAGGAACAGGATGATCGTGCCCTGCGCCTCGGAGACCTCTTTGAGCACGCCCTTCAACCGTTCCTCGAACTCGCCGCGGTAGGCGGCGCCCGCGACCAGCGAGCCCATGTCCAGCGCGATCACGCGCCTGTCGCGCAGCGACTCGGGCACGTCCTTGGAGACGATCCGCTGCGCCAGGCCCTCGACGATCGCGGTCTTGCCGACGCCCGGCTCGCCGATCAGCACAGGGTTGTTCTTGGTGCGGCGCGAGAGCACCTGGATCACGCGGCGGATCTCCTCGTCGCGCCCGATCACGGGGTCGAGCTTGCCCTGCTCGGCGATCTCCGTGAGGTCGCGGCCGAAGCGCTCGAGGGGGCTCTGCTCCTCCTCGGGCGGCGCGGTGGGGTTCGTGGGGTTAGCTGCCATCGGGCCTCCTGTCTGCGGGCGAACGGAGCAGGGCTCGGACATCTGCCGCGCGCACGAGCTCACCGCCGCGGTAGGGGACCGCGAGCTCGGCGCGGAAGGACCTGCGCACCTCCTCGAGCTGTTCGGCGAGCTGCACCTGCGCGTGCAGCGCCTTCACCTCCAGGTCCTCGATGCGCGCGTGCATCTCATCGACCTGCGCCTCGAGCTCGAGCACGCGCTCGACGCCGGCCAGGTTGAGACCCATGTCGGTCGTCATCTCCTGGATGCGGCGCAGCCGCTCGACATCCTCCTGCGAGTACAGCCGCGTGCCCTTGGGCGAGCGCTTGGGCTCGATCAGCCCGCGCGCCTCGTACATGCGCAGCGTCTGCGGGTGCATGCGCGCGAGCTCGGCGGCGACCGAGATCATGAACACGCCGCGGCCGGTCTCCAGGCGCACGCGTCTGACCCTACGCCGGGCCATTGCCGTCCTCCTTCGCCTCAGATGCGGAGCGCCTCGAGCCGCTGGCGGCGAACAGGCGCGCGCGCGGGTCGCCGTTGAAGGCCTTCGAGAGCTCCTCGACGGCCTCCTGCTGGTCCTTGTTGAGGTCCTTGGGGACGTCGATCACGAAGCGGTAGTGCAGGTCGCCGCGGGCCGGCGGCGAGCCGCTGCCGAGCTTCGGCGGCCCCTCGCCGCGCAGGCGCTGGACGGTGCCGTGCGCCGTGCCGGGCTGCACGCGCAGCGTCTTGGTGCCGTCGAGCGTCGGCACCTGCACCTCGGCGCCGCGCAGCGCCTCGGGGATCGTCAGCGGCACCTCGATCTCGAAGTTGCTGCCCTTGCGCTTGAACACGGGCGAGGGCGAGACATGCGTGATCAGGTACAGGTCGCCGGGCGGGCCGCCGCGACGTCCGGGCTCGCCCTTTCCGGCAAGGCGGATGCGACTCCCGTCGCGCACGCCTGCGGGAATGTTCACGCGCAGGCGCTTGACCGTGCGCACGGCTCCCGAGCCATGGCAGGTCGGGCAGGGATCCTCGATGATCGTGCCCGAGCCGCCGCAACGCGAGCAGGGCTGGGAGATCGAGAAGGCGCCCTGGCCCTGCGTCTCGATCCCGCGGCCTTCGCAGCGGGGGCACACCGTCGGCGTCGTGCCTGGCCTCGCGCCGGTGCCGTGGCAGGTTTCGCAGGTCGTCTGCATAGGCACCTGCAGCGGAACCTGGGCGCCGGCGACCGCCTGATCGAAGGAGATCGACACCTGCGTCTCGAGGTCGGCGCCCCGTTCGGGCCGCGCTCGCTGGCGCGCGCCGCGCCCGCCGCCTCCGGCGGCGCCGCCGAACAGGTTGGAGAGGATGTCGCCCATCGACGAGGCGTCGAAGTCGAAGTTGCCGAAGCCGCCGAAGCCGCCGCCGGGGCCGGCGCCGGTCGCGAACGGACCGCTGCCGCTGTCGTACTGCTTGCGCTTCTCCGGATCGCCCAGCACGTCGTGCGCCTGGGAGATCTCCTTGAAGCGCGCCTCGGCATCCTTGTCGTTCGGGTTGCGGTCGGGGTGGTACGTACGCGCGAGCTTGCGGTAGGCCTTCTTGATCTCCTCGGGCGTCGCCTTCTTGTCGACCCCGAGCGTCTTGTAGTAGTCGGGACGCGTTGCCATCGGATGCCCTCCGGTCTAAGCGGCCACGACCACACGTGCAGGGCGGATGATGCTCTCGCCGAGCCGGTAGCCAGGTTGGTAGACCTCGACGACGGTCCCGCTTTCGGCGCCGCCGTCGGCGGCCGCCGGCACGGTTGCCATCGCCTCGTGCAGCGCCGGGTCGAACGTCTCTCCGAGCGGCGAGAAGGACTTCACCCCCACGCGCGCGAGCGAGGCGCTCAACTCCGAGCGCACGAGGCGAACGCCGTCGAGCAGCGGGTCGTCGTGCGCGGCCGCCTCGAGCGCGCGGTCGAGGTTGTCCAACGCGGGCAGCAGCTCCTTGGCGAGCTTCGTCACGCCGCGCTCCTGCGCGAGCGCCGACTCGCGAGCCACGCGCTTTCGGTAGTTCTCGAAGTCCGCCTGCGTGCGTTGCGCGAGCGCCAGGTACTCGTCACGCTGCGCGCCGACCGCGACCAGCTCGTCGAGATCGCCCTCGATCGCCGATGCGTCGCCGTCGGAGTGCGTGGCCTCCACGGGCTCGCACGGCTGAGCCCCCGGCGCGGTGGCGCCGGGGGACTCGGGCTGTTGCGCCTCGGACTGCTGCTCCTCGGACTGCTGCTCCTCGAGCTGCTCGTCGATCGTCTGCTTGGAATCGGCCATCAGCGTTATGCCTTCGGCTCGTCGACTACCTCGGCGTCGACGACGTCCTCCTCGTCGGAGGAGGAGCCGTCGCTGGAGGGCG
>DATHGU010000362.1:0-4038 GCA_035317495.1 Solirubrobacteraceae bacterium | reverse complement strand
GAGCTCTCGGTCGGGCCACTGGTCGCGCGCGATCGAGCTGAGCGTGCAGCCCGTCAAGCCCGCCTCCAGCAAGCCGAGGCCGACTTCGACCCGCTCGTGTTCGACGCGGACGCGGCGCGCGCGTTCGGTCGCGTCGCGACGTCGCTGCGAAGCGCCGGCCGTAAGACCACGGCCCGAGCCTACGACGCGATGATCGCGGCGACGGCGGTGGCCAACGAGCTTCCCATCTACACGTGCAACCCGGCGGACTTCGTCGGTATCGACGAGCTCGAAGTGATCCCGGTGTCCACACCCTGCTGACGAGGTCCTCGCGCCGGAGGTCGACGCCGAGGGAGCGGGGGCGTATGTGATAGCGTACGCTTGTATGGCAGCAGCCACCACGACCTGGGACGCTTTCGACTCGGCTGTCATCGGAGCGCGCGTGAAGGCCTTGCGCGAGGCCGCGGGTCTCTCACTGCGCGACCTCGCTGCGCGTAGCGGCGTCAGCGCGCCGATGCTCTCGCAGGTCGAGCGCGGCGAGACGAGCCCCACGCTGACGGTCGCCGCGCGCATCGCCTCCGGACTCGAGCTGCGCCTCTCGCAGCTGCTGCGCCTCGACGAGGGCGACTCGGTGACGGTCGTCCGCGCGTCCGGCCGCCAGCGTGGCGGCAACGCGCGGCGCGGGCACCGCTTCGAGGTGTTGACGCCGGCCCAGCCCGGCCAGCGCTCGGAGCTCTCGCGCCACACGCTCGCGCCGGGGGGCGCCACGGGCGCCGCCGACGACCCGCCGATGCACGAGCCGGGCAGCCGCGAGACGGCGCTCGTCGAGCGCGGATCGGTCGTGCTCGTGTGCGACGGCCAGCGCTACGAGCTCGGCGAGGGCGACTGCGTGACGTTCGACGCCGACCTGCCGCACCACTTCGAGAACGACGCCGTCGAGGAGGCCGCGCTGCTGGCGGTCGTATCCGCGGGGCTAAGGAGGAGCTAGATGCCGAAGACGCTGTTCGACAAGATCTGGGAGACGCACGAGGTGGATTCGGGTCCGCCCAACCTGCTGTACATCGACCTGCACTTGGTGCACGAGGTGACCAGCCCGCAGGCCTTCGATGGGCTGCGCCTGGCGGGCCGCGGCGTGCGCCGCCCCGACCGCACGCTGGCGACGGCCGATCACAACACGCCGACCGACGGCACGCCGGTGGCGGCGCGGATCAAGGACGAGCTCTCCCGCGTCCAGGTCGAGACGCTCGAGCGCAACTGCGCGGAGTTCGGCATCCCGGTCTACTCGCTCGGCTCCGACCGCCAGGGGATCGTGCACGTGATCGGCCCCGAGCTGGGCGTCACGCAGCCGGGCATGACGATCGTGTGCGGCGACTCGCACACCTCCACGCACGGCGCCTTCGGCGCGCTGGCGTTCGGCATCGGCACGAGCGAGGTCGAGCACGTGTTGGCGACGCAGTGCATGGTGCAGGGCAAGCCGCGCTCGATGCGCATCCGCTACGAGGGCGAGCTCGGCTTCGGCGTGACCGCCAAGGACCTGATCCTCGGCACGCTTGGGCAACTCGGCGTCGGCGGGATGACTGGCCACGTCGTGGAGTACGCCGGCCCGGCGATCGAGGCGCTCTCGATGGAGGGCCGCATGACCGTCTGCAACATGACGATCGAGGGGGGCGGGCGCGCCGGCATGATCGCGCCCGACGAGACCACGTTCGCCTGGTTCGCCGACAGCGAGCGCCCGGGCGCGCCCGCCGGCGCGGAGCTCGACGAGGCGGCCGCTCACTGGCGCACGCTGCACACCGACGAGGACGCGACGTTCGACCGCGACGTGGCGATCGACGCCACGGCGATCTCCCCGCAGGTTACGTGGGGCACGAACCCCGGCATGGTGCGCGCCGTCACCGAGAGCGTCCCGTCGCCGGAGGACTTCGAGAGTCCCGCCGACCGCGAGGCGACCGAGCGCGCGCTGCAGTACATGGCGCTGGAGCCCGGCACGCCGATCGAGCAGATCTCGCTCGACCGCGTGTTCATCGGCTCGTGCACGAACTCGCGCATCGGCGACCTGCGCGCCGCCGCCGAGGTTGTGGCGGGGCGCAAGGTCGCGCCGAGCATCGAGGCGATGGTCGTCCCCGGCTCGCAACAGGTCAAGAAACAAGCCGAGGCCGAGGGCCTGGACCGCGTCTTCCGCGAGGCCGGCTTCGATTGGCGCGTCGCCGGCTGCTCGATGTGCCTGGGAATGAACCCCGACATCCTTCAGCCCGGCGAGCGCTGCGCGTCGACGTCGAACCGCAACTTCGAGGGGCGTCAGGGTCGAGGCGGCAGGACGCACCTCGTCTCCCCGCAGATGGCCGCAGCCGCCGCCATCGAGGGGCACTTCGTCGACATCCGCGAGTGGGCGTGAGCACGACCGGCGACACCGCGACACCCGGCGCCCATTGGCAGCATGAGGGGCTCGCCGCGAGCTTCGCCGAGCGCCGGCGCATTCTGATCCCGCTGCTCGAGGTGCAGGAGGACGTGATCCGGCGTCTACTAGCCAGGAACGAGCGTCCGATCGCCCGCTTTCTGGACATCGGCTGCGGGGCCGGCGCGATGAGCGAGGTCCTGCTCAGCTCACTGCCCGGCTCCGAGGGAGTGCTCGTGGACTTCTCGGAGCCGATGCTCGAGCGCGCGGCCGCCCAGCTGGCGGGCCATGCGGGACGCTGGCGCGCGGTTCGCGCCGACCTCAACGCCCCCGCGTGGCGAGAGGAGCTGCCCAGCGGCCGCTATGACGCGATCATCTCCGGGCTCGCGATCCATCACCTGCCGCCCGAGCGCAAGCGCACGCTGTTCGCCGAGCTGCTCGTCCTGCTCGAGCCCGGGGGCCTGTTCGTGAACATGGACTACGTCGCGATCGACGGCCCGCTACGCGGGGTCTTCGACGAGGAGATGGTCGCAGCCGCGGTGCGCGCCGAGCGCGAGAGCGGCGGCACGCGCTCCGAGCACGAGGTCGACCTCGAGGACGACGATGATCGACCGGACACGGTCGAGGATCAGCTGCGCTGGCTGCGTGACGCCGGCTTCGAGCAGGTCGAAGTGCATTTCAAGTGGGCCGAGGCCGCCGTCTACGGTGGCGCCAGGCCAGCAGAGCGAGAGGACTAGACATGGATCCCATCAACGTCATCGCAGGCAAGGTCAGCGTCCTGGACCGCGCAGACGTGGACACCGACCAGATCATGCCCAAGCAGTTCCTCAAGCGCGTCGAGCGCTCCGGATTCGGAGAGTTCCTGTTCTACGACTGGGCCAAGCAGCCGGGCTGGGACCTGGCACCCAACCCGATCCTCGTGACCGGCGAGAACTTCGGCTGCGGCTCGTCGCGCGAGCACGCGCCGTGGGGTTTGCAGGACTACGGCTTTCAGGCGATCATCGCGCCGAGCTTCGCCGACATCTTCTACTCCAACTGCACGAAGATCGGCCTGCTGCCGGTCGTGCTGAGCGCCGAGGACTGCCGCAGCCTGGCGCGTGCAGGCGCCGGCGAGATCGACCTGGTCGAGCAGGAGGTGCGCTTCGCCGGCGAGCAGGTCGCCTTCTCGATCGACCACGAGATCAAGCACCGCCTCGTGGACGGACTCGACGACATCGCGCTCACCCTGCGGCAGTCAGACGAGATCGCCGAGTTCGAGCGCGAGCGCGAGCGCAGCGGTCCGGTCACGACCGCGCTGTGAGCATCTCCTCCTGGTAGCGTCGCGCGCCGTGACCCACCACATCGTGACGCTTCCGGGCGACGGCATCGGGCCGGAGATCATGGCCCCGACGCTCGAGTTGCTGCGCGCGATCGGCGACTTCGAGTTCGAGGAGCACGTCTTCGGCGGCGCGTCGATCGACGCGCACGGCGTCGCTCTGACCGACGAGGTGCTCGACGCATGCCGACGCGCCGACGCCGTGCTGCTGGCGGCCGTCGGCGGGCCCAGGTGGGACACGACGGATCCAGACAAGCCGCGCCCCGAGCAGGGCCTGCTCGGCCTGCGCAAGGGACTCGGCCTGTATGCCAACCTGCGTCCGGTCAAGCCGCTGCCCGCTCTGTATGAC
>DATHGU010000361.1:0-20665 GCA_035317495.1 Solirubrobacteraceae bacterium | reverse complement strand
GAGTAGGATGAGCACAGGGCGTATGCGCCGAGTCGACGAGGCGATTCGCCAGGTGATCGGCGACGCCGTGGCAGGAGAGCTGAAGGACCCTCGAGTGGGATTCGTAACCGTGACAGACGTGAGGACAAGCGCGGACCTGAGCCATGCACGCGTGTACGTGAGCGTGCTCGGCGTCGGCGGGCGGCCATCGGACGCCGCCGAGCGCGAGGCCAGCCTGGAGGGCCTGCGCAGCGCTCACGGCTTCCTGCAGGGGCGCGTGGCGAGCGAGCTGCGGCTGAAGCGCACGCCGACGCTCGAGTTCTCATACGACGACACGACCGATCGCGCGCTGCGCGTCGAGGAGATCCTCGACGAGATCGGCCCCTCATGAGCGACGGGCCGGGCGTCTCGAGCACCCGCGAGCTCGTGCTCGAGCGGCTGCGCGAGGACACGCGCTTCGTGCTCGCCACGCACGAGCACCCCGACGGCGACGCGCTGGGTTCGCTGGTCGGTATGCAGGAGCTGCTCAGCGCGCGGGGCAAGGACTCGGCCATGTACATCTCACACGACGACCTGCCGCTGCCCTACGAGTACGAGATCTTTCCCCTGCAGGGGGCGATCCAGGCGCCTCCACCGGATATCGCCCAGCGGACCGTCGTGTTCCTCGACTGCGGCAACATCGACCGCAACTCGGCCGGCGTGCTGCGCGACGGCGCGCACCTGCTGAACATCGACCATCACCACGACAACACGCGCTTCGGCACGCTCAATCACGTCGTGCCGGACGCGTCGTGCACCGCGGAGATCGTGTGGGATTTGATGCACGGTCTCGACCTGCGTCCCACGCGGCTCGCCGCGCAGGCGCTGTACGTCGGGCTGATCACCGACACGGGGCGCTTCATGTACGAGAACACCGGCCCGCGCGCGCACCAGATGGCCGCCGAGCTGATCGAAGCGGGCGTCGACGTGGCGGAGGTCTACCGCCGGCTGTACGAGGAGATGCCGGCCCAGAAGCTCGCGCTGATGGCGCTCGGGCTGGAGCATCTGCAGCGCTTCGACGGCGGCGAGCTGACCCTCTCGTCGCTGAGCGCCGATGACTTCGAGCGGACCGAGGCCGAGGAGCACTACTCCGAGGGGATCGTCGATCAGCTGCGCGCCGTGCAGGGCACGAAGGTCGCCGTGCTCGTGCGCGAGCTGAGAAGCGGGGAGCGCGCGGGCCAGCGCAAAGTCTCGCTGCGCGCGACCGACGACGACGTCGACGTCTCGCTGATCGCCCGGGCGCAGGGCGGCGGCGGCCACCGCCGCGCGGCGGGCTTCTCCACGACGCTCGATCTCGACCAGCTGATCGCGATCCTGCGGCCGGCGATCGCCGCGCAGCTGCACGCGAGCGCCGACGGGCACGCGACGGCCACGCTCGCCTGATCGGCGCGCGCGCCTCCAGGCGGCGCTTGTAAAGACCTATTTTTTATTGATGATCTGACGATGGACGGCGTCCTGCTGATCGACAAGCCGCCCGGCATGACCTCGCACGACGTCGTCGCCGCGGTCCGCCGCTCGCTGGGCGGAGCGCGCACCGGGCACGCCGGAACGCTCGACCCGTTCGCCACCGGCCTGCTGCTGGTGCTGGTCGGCCGGGCGACGAAAGCCCAGCGTCGGCTGATGGCGCTGCCCAAGCGCTATGAGACGGTCGCGCAGCTCGGCGCCACCTCGAGCACGGGCGACACGGAGGGCGAGATCACGGAGACCGGGCGCCTGCCGCCCGATCCGCCCGAGCTGCCGACCGGCGAGGTGCGCCAGCGCCCGCCGATCCACTCGGCGGTGAAGATCGGGGGAGAGCGCGCCTACAGGCGCGCTCGTCGCGGAGAGCGCGTGGAGATGCCCGAGCGGATCGTCACCGTCGATCGCTTCGTGCAGCTGTGGCGGGAACCGGACCCCGACCGCCCGGCGTTGCAGCGCGCCGCGTATGAGATCGAATGCGGGTCGGGCACGTACGTGCGCTCGCTGATCGCAGACCTGCACGACGCCTACTGCCTGGCGCTGCGGCGCACCGCGATCGGCCCGTTTGAGGTGCGCGACGCCGTCGGTCCCCCACGGCGCGGGGCGCCGTGGAGCGAGCCGCCGCTGATCGAGCTGCAGAGGGCGCTCGACATGCTGCCCGGCGAGCGGGGACACTAGGCTGTGCGGTCGTGAAGGTCACCCGCCTGCCCGACGTCGAGCACCGAGCGCGACGCAGCGTGGCGGTCGGCACGTTCGACGGCGTGCACCTCGGCCATCGCGAGGTGATCGCTGGCTCGGACACGGTGCTGACGTTCGATCCCCACCCGGTCTCGATCGTCGCGCCGCAGCACACGCCCAAGCTGCTCACGACGCCCGAGCGCAGGGCCGAGCTGATCGCCTCGCTGGGCGTGCAGGAGCTCGTCGTGATCCCCTTCGACGCCGACTTCGCCAGGCGCTCGGCCGACGAGTTCGTATCCGACGTGCTGGTCGGCGCGCTGTCGGCGCAGCGCGTCGCGATCGGCGAGAACTTCCGCTTCGGCCACAAGGCGCAGGGCGATCCGCGGCTGCTCGTCGCCGACGAGCGCTTTGCCACGACCGTGCACCCGCTGCTCGAGGTCGACGGCGAGATCGTCTCCTCCAGCCACATCCGCGGACTGGTGCTGGCGGGCGACCTGAGCGAGGCCAACCGCATGCTCGGCACGCCCTTCCAGCTGTGCGGCGAGGTCGTGCACGGCGACGAGCGCGGCCGCGAGCTCGGCTTCCCGACGGCCAATCTCGTGCCGGAGGAGGCGCTTGCGTGCCCGGGGCACGGCGTCTACGCGTGCCGTGCCGTCGCCGGCGGCATGCCTGGAGATCGACCGGCGGCCGTCAGCGTCGGCGTGCGGCCGACGTTCGAAACCGGTCGCGGCGAGTTGATCGAGGCCTACCTGCTGGACTTCGACGGCGACCTGTACGGCGAGAGCCTGTGCCTGGAATTCCTCGAGCGCCTGCGCGGCGAGCGGCGCTTCGACACGCCCGAGGCGCTCGTCGCGCAGATGCACCGCGACGTGGAGCGCACGCGCGAGCTCGTGCAGGGGCGTCCAGCGCGCGCATGAGCAGCGCTGGCCGGGCCTCAGGCGGCGAAGCGTCCGGATGCGCTCTGCTACCGTGTGCCCGCCTATGATCGCGATAACCACCGAGCGCAAGCGCGAGATCGCCGCGAAGTTCGGCGCAAACGAGAACGACACGGGATCGACGAAGGTCCAGGTGGCGCTCCTCACAGAGCGCATCAACCACCTCACCGGGCACCTGCGCGAGCAGAGCAAAGACCACCACTCGCGACGCGGCCTGCTGATGCTCGTAGGTCGCCGCCGTCGCTTCCTGGCCTACCTGCAGCGCCGCGACCTGGACGGCTACCGAGCACTAATAAAAGAGCTCGGCCTGCGGAAGTGAGACAGCCGTGGACGCTGCGCGGATACTGCGTCCTCAGTCGCTCGTGTGCAGAGCACACCACGCTCCCTGCGTCCTTGTCCCGCTTGGTCCACAGCCGTCTCACGGGGCTCGCTCGTAGATGAGCGTGATCGCTCCCGGCACGCCGGCGCCGGCCTTCAGGCTGGCGCGCGAAGACGGATCGAGCTTCAGCGAGCAGGACCTGCGCGGTCAGACGACGATCCTCGTGTTCTACCCGTTCGCGTTCAGCCCCGTGTGCATGGACCAGCTGCAGCTCTACGAGGGCGGGCTCGAGGCCTTCGCCGAGCGCGGCGCGAAGCTCTACGGGGTGTCGTGCGACTCGAGCTGGGCGCAGAAGGCCTTCCGCGAGCGGCTCGGCGTGAGCAGCGAGCAGCTGTCGGACTTCGAGCCGAAGGGCGCGACGTGCGCCGCCTTCGGCGTGCTGCACCCCGGAGGCTTCGCCCAGCGCGCGCTCGTGATCGTCGATCCCGAGGGCATCGTGCGCTGGAGCTTCGAAGCCCCCTCGCCGGGCGAGCTGCCCACGCTGAAGCTGCTGCGCGAGGGCCTGAACGGCGTCCTCGATGGCGATCCGGCCTCCGCCTGAGCCGCGGCGGCGGCGCTCGACCGGCGGCTCGAGCGTCCTGGCCAGGCGGCCGGCAAAGCGTCCGATCGTGACCTGGCCCGCGGTCATCGTCCGCTAAGCTCGTTGCGTTCGGAAACGAGAAATAGAAAACGGGCCGCCGACCGACGGGCGGTACAGGAAGGCAGTGAACATGAGCAGTGATGGGATTACGCGCGTCTCCGTGGAGATCGCCGGAAGCGAGATCTCGTTCGAGACCGGCAGGATGGCCAAGCAGGCCTCCGGTTCGGTCGTAGTGCGCCAGGGCGACACGATGGTCCTCGCGACCGCCGTCGCCGGCAACCTGCGTGACGTCGATTTCCTCCCCTTGACGGTCGACGTCGAGGAACGTATGTATGCGACCGGGAAAATCCCCGGTTCCTTCTTCAAGCGCGAGGGCCGTCCGGGCGAGAAGGCGACGCTCACAGCGCGCATGATCGATCGACCGCTGCGCCCGCTGTTCCCCAAGTCGTGGCGGTATGACACGCAGCTGGTCGCGATCCCGCTGTCGATCGACCAGGTGCACCCCTACGACATCCTCGCGATGAACGGGGCCTCGACGGCCGTGATGCTGTCGGACATCCCGTTTCCCACGCCCGTGGGCGCGGTGCGCATCGGCAAGGTCGACGGCAACTTCGTCGTCAACCCCAAGGAGGGGGACCTCGTCACGACGTTCGGCGAGGACGCCGGCGAGGGCTCGGACCTCGACCTGATCGTGGCCGGCACCGAGGAGGCCATCCTGATGGTCGAGGCCGGCGCCAACGAGATCCCCGAGGCCGAGATCCTCGACGCACTGGACATCGCGCACGCCGAGATCAAGAAGCTCTGCGCGCTGCAGCGCGAGCTCGCCGAGAAGGTCGGCAAGCCGAAGAAAGAGTTCGTGCAGATCGAGGTCGACCCGGAGCTACTCGATCAGATCCGCGCCTCGCACGGCCAGGCGCTAGACGAGGCCACACAGGTCGAGGACAAGCTCGAGCGCCAGGACGCCACCAAGGCCGTCGAGACGGCGATCATCGAGCAGCACGCGACGCCCGCGCCGGAGGGCGCCTCCGACGAGCAGCTCGTCGCCGCCAAGGAGCGGCGCGCCGCGGCGCAGCTGGCGTTCGACAAGCTCGAGAAGGCGATCATCCGCGAGCGCATCGCGGTGCACAAGAAGCGCCCCGACGGTCGGGGCGAGGACGAGATCCGCGAGATCTCGATCGAAGTCGGCGTGACGCCGCGCACGCACGGCTCGGCGCTGTTCACGCGCGGGCAGACGCAGGCGCTGAGCGTCGCCGCGCTGGGCACGCTGAAGGAGGAGATGCGCATCGACACGCTCAGCCTGGAGACGAAAAAGTACTACTGGCACCACTACAACTTCCCGCCCTTCTCGGTCGGGGAGGCAGGGCGCATGGGCGGGGTCAAGCGACGTGACATCGGTCACGGCGCGCTGGCAGAGCGCGCGCTGACGCCGATGGTGCCGTCGATCGAGGAGTTCCCCTACTCGATCCGCGTGGTCTCGGACATCCTCGAGTCCAACGGATCCTCCTCGATGGCCTCGGTCTGCGGATCGTCCTTGTCCTTGATGGACGCCGGCGTGCCGATAAAGCGGCCCGTGGCCGGGATCGCGATGGGCCTGATCAAGGAGGGCGATGACTACGTCGTCCTGACCGACATCGCGGGCGTCGAGGACCACCTCGGAGACATGGACTTCAAGGTCGCCGGAACCGAGCGGGGCATCACCGCGCTGCAGATGGACATCAAGATCTCGGGCGTCACGTTCGAGATCCTGCGTGACGCGCTGACGCGGGCTCACGCCGCGCGCACGTTCATCCTCGGCAAGATGGGCGACGTGATCAAGACGCCGCGCGAGCAGCTCAGCCAGTTCGCGCCGCGCATCCAGACGATCCAGATCGACCCATCGCAGATCGGCCTGCTGATCGGCAAGGGCGGCGAAACGATTCGCGGCCTGGCCGACGAGTTCGAATCGCAGATCGACGTCAACGACGACGGCCAGGTGCTGATCTACTCGGCCAACGGCGAGCTCGGCGACGCGCTCGTCGAGCGTGTGCGGATGATGATGAAGGAGGTCGAGGTCGGCGACGAGTACCTCGGCAAGGTCGTCAAGACGACCACCTTCGGCGCCTTCATCGAGCTCGCCAAGGGCACCGACGGCCTGCTGCACATCTCCAACGTCTCTCCCGGACAGCGCGTGGAGAGCGTCGACGACGTGCTGAGCAAAGGCGACGAGGTCAACGTGCGCGTGGTCGAGGTCGACCGCGAGCGTGGCCGCATCGGCCTGCGCCTTGCCGACGACCCGGACATCGCCGGCAAGTCCGTCGAGGAGCTCGCCGGCGTGGGCACGGGCGGCGGTGGAGGCGGAGGACGCGCCCCGCGCGACGGCGCGCGTCGCAACGGCCGCGAGCGCTCGGAGCGGGGCCCTCGCCGTGACGGGGGCACACGGCCCGACGGGCCGGGTCGCGGCTCCGGCCGGCCGCGCCACGGCCGCGATCGCGATTGAGCGTCCGCTGCATCCAGAGCATCAGATAACCACGCTCACCACTGGCTCCGCCAGCGGTGCCCCCGGCGTGAGAGTGGTCACCGAGCGCGTGCCGAGCGTGCGCTCGGTGGCGCTCGGCTTCTGGATCGGAACGGGCTCGGCATCCGAGCGCGACAGCGAGGCGGGCATCTCGCACCTGCTCGAGCACATGCTGTTCCGTGGCACCGAGCACTTCGGCTCGGAGGAGATCGACCAGATCTTCGACTCGATGGGGGCGGAGATCAACGCGGGCACCGACAAGGAGGCGACCTCGCTGTACACGCGCGTGCTCGACCGTCACCTCGAGCGCGCCTTCGAGGTGATGGGGGAGATGGTCTTCCAGCCGCGCTTCGGCGAGCTGGAGACCGAGCGCGAGGTCGTGCTCGAGGAGATCGCGATGTACGAAGACGATCCCCAGGACAAGGTCTTCGACGTGCTCGGCACGGCCGTCTTCGGCGCGCATCCGCTCGGGCGCGCGGTGATCGGCACGGCGCAGGTCGTCGGCGCGGTCACGCGCGAGCAGCTGATCGCCTTCCACGCCGCGCGCTATGAGCCGCGGAGCATCGTGATCGCCGCCGCCGGATCGATCGAGCACGAGGCGCTCGTCGAGCTCGCTCGCGCGCTCGACGCCACGCCGCCGGCAGCCCCGCATGTCGCCGGCGCCGACGCCGCCGACGGGGCACGGGCGGCGCTCGGGCAGAGTGCCCCGGACTTCGCGCGGCGGGTGCGCTTCGTCGAGAAAGACACCGAGCAGTACCACCTGTGCCTCGGCGGCGTGGGCCTGGCGCGCGACGACGAGCGGCGCTTCGCGCTGCGCGTGCTCGAAGGCGTGCTCGGCGGGACCTCCTCCTCACGGCTCTTCCAGGAGGTGCGCGAGCGCCGCGGGCTGGCCTACTCGGTGTTCTCCTTCTCGCAGCTCTACGCGCACACGGGCGAGGTGGGCGTGTACGTGGGCACGCGACCCGAGAACCTGCGGCAGGCGCTGTCGGTGATCACAGCCGAGCTCGAGCGCTGCGTGGCCGACCCGGCCACCGAGGCCGAGCTGACGCGCTCGCGCGAGAACCTCAAGGGTCGCGTGGTGCTCGCGATGGAGTCGACCGCCGCGCGCATGAGCCACCTCGGCGCCTCGATGCTCTACGGGCTGCCGATCCTGTCGGTCGACGAGGTCATCGAGCGGATCGACGCGGTGCAGATCGACGACCTGCGGGAGCTCGCCGGCGAGCTGTTCGAGGGCCGGCGACTGTCCGTCGCCGCGGTCGGCCCCGACGAGCACGCCTTCCAGGCGGCGATCGAGCCGCTGCAGGCGCCGATCGCGGCGCAGGGGGCCGGGCGATGATCCGCGTGGCGGTCGCCGGCGCCGCCGGGCGCATGGGCCAGTCGGTCTGCGCGGCGGTCGAGGCCGCCGAGGACATGGAGCTCTCCGGGCGCGCCGATCCGCTGCTCGCGATCACGCTCGAGGAGGTGCTGCCGGAGGCCGAGGTCGTGGTCGACTTCACGCGGCCCGACACGGCGCTCGAGAACGCCCGCAGCTGCCTGCGAGCCGGCGTGCACGCGGTGATCGGCACGACCGGCTTCGACACCGCGCCGCTGATGCAGGCCGTCGCCGAGCGATCCCAGGGCGGGGAGGGCTCGCGTGCGAACGTGCTGATCGCGCCGAACTTCGCGATCGGGGCGGTTCTCATGATGCGCTTCGCCGCCGAGGCCGCCAAGCACATGCAGAAGGCCGAGATCATCGAGCTGCACCACGACGGCAAGCTCGACGCCCCGAGCGGCACCGCCGCGCGCACCGCGCAGCTGATGGCCGCCGCATCCGGTGGCGATGCGCCGGCGATTCATTCGGTCCGCCTGCCCGGCATGGTGGCCCACCAGGAGGTGATCCTCGGCGACGTCGGCCAGACGCTCAGCATCCGCCACGACACGGTCAACCGCGAGTCGTTCATGCCCGGCGTGCTGCTGGCCGTGCGGCGCGTCGGAGACCTGCCCGAACCGCTCGTCGTCGGCTTGGAGAACCTCCTGTTTTGACCGCTCTGCCCGCCGCTGGCCGATCGACATGATCGGTCGCCACCACGACCGGTCATCCGGACCGGTCCCCTGCATCCTGAAATACTGCACCCCATGATCGAGCTCGGAGCAGTCTTGACGGCGATCGTGACGCCGTTCGACGAGAACGCGAAGGTCAACGAGGAGGCGTTCGTGGCGCTCATGCGCCACCTGGCCGACAACGGCTCGGACGGCTTCGTCGTCGCGGGCACGACCGGCGAGGCCTCGACGATGACCGACGAGGAGCAGCTCGGGTTGATCGAGCTCGCGGTAGCCGAGCGGCCGGCGGGCAAGACGATCGTCGCGGGCACCGGCACGAACGACACGCGCCAGGCGGTGTTCCTGACCGAACGCGCCACGGCACTAGGCGTCGACGCGGTGCTGTCGGTGACGCCTTACTACAACAAGCCGAGCCGCCTCGGGCTGACGCGCCACTACGAAGCGGTGGCCAGGGCGACCGACAAGCCGACGCTGCTCTACAACATCCCCGGCCGCACGGCGACCAACATGCCGCCCGACCTGCTCGCCGAGCTCGCTCAGATCGAGGGGATCGAAGGCGTCAAGCAGGCCAACGCGCAGGAGCTTCAGCTGATCGACGGCCTGGCGCTGTACGCCGGCGACGACGCCACGTTCGCGCACACGCTGGATATCGGCGGAGCCGGCGGCATCCTCGTCGCCAGCCACATCGTCGGGCCGCAGATGCGCCGGATGGTCGACGAGCCACAGCAGCGCGCTGATATCGACGCCTCGCTGCGCGACGTGTACGAGACGCTCTTCCTGACCTCCAACCCGACCCTTACGAAGGCCGCCCTGAACCTGCTCGGCCATCGGGCGGGCGGCCTGCGGCTGCCGCTGGTGTCGGCTACCGAGCAGGAGCTCGCACAAGTGCGCGCGATGCTCTCTCGCCACGGCCTGCTCGACGAGCGGACCGGCGCGAACGCGACGCCGGAGCAGAGCGGCGCGCGGTCGGCCCAGGCGCGCCGCGCGTGAGCTCGACGATCCGCGTCCTGCCCCTCGGTGGCCTGGGGGAGATAGGCAAGAACATGACGGTCGTCGAGCAGGACGGCCGGATCGTCGTCGTCGACGTCGGGTTGCGCTTCCCGACGCCCGAGATGGTTGGCATAGACCTGGTCCTGCCGGACTTCTCATACCTGCGCGAACGGGCCAAGGACATCGAGGGGATCGTCATCACGCACGGCCACGAGGACCACCTCGGGGCGTTGCCCTGGGTGTTGCGCGAGCTCGGCGATCAACAATGCCCGCCGGTCTACGGCGGGGCGCTGACGATCGCCATGGCGCGCTCCAAGCTCGACGAGCACAAGCTGCCCGACGTCGAGCTCAACGAGGTCGACGCGTCTGAAACGCTCGAGCTCGGCCCGTTCTCGCTGGAGCTGATCCACATGACGCACTCGATCCCCGACGCCAGCGCCGTGGCGCTCGGGACCGACCTGGGGACCGTATTGATCACGGGCGACTACAAGTTCGACCAGACACCCGTCGACGGCCCACCGGCGGACGTCTCGCGGCTCGCCGAGCTCGGCCGCGACGGGGTGCTGCTGCTGTGCGGAGACTCGACGAACGTCGATCGCCCGGGCTTCTCGGCGTCGGAGTCGGTCGTCGGCCCGCACCTGGAGGAGGTCTTCGCGCGTTGCGAGGGGCGCATCGTCGTGACGAGCTTCGCCTCGAACATCCACCGCGTGCAGCAGGTCGTCGACGCCGCCGCGGCGCTGGACCGCAAGGTCGCGCTCGTCGGGCGCTCGATGCGCAAGAACGTCGGCATCGGCCGCACGCTCGGCCATATCGAGGTTCCCGGCGGCCTGCTGGTCGGACCGCGCGAGATCAACGACTTCCCCGACGAGCGGGTGGTGATCATCTCGACCGGCTCACAGGGCGAGCCGCTGTCGGCGCTGCGTCGGATGGCCTACCGCGACCACCGCCAGGTCGAGCTGCGACAGGGCGACACGGTCGTCTTCTCGGCGACCCCGATCCCCGGCAACGAGCGCGCGGTGAACGAGACGATCGATCGCCTCTACCACATCGGCTGCGACGTGGTGACCCCGCGCGACGCCCCTGTGCATGCCTCGGGGCACGGCTACGCCGAGGAGATCAAGCTGATGCTGAACCTCGTCAAGCCGCGCTACGTGATGCCCTTCCACGGCGACTTCAAGCGCCTGCGCCTGCACGCCCAGCTGGCCGACGCGGTCGGCATTCCACCCGAGGACACCTTCCAGGGCGAGAACGGGCTGCCGCTGGACATCGACGAGCGCGGGGCCCGCTTCGGCAAGGCCGAGCAGTCGGGGATGATCTTCGTGGACGGCGTCGAGCTGGGCGACATGGCCGACGTGGCCCTGCGCGACCGGCGCATGCTGTCGGCCGACGGGATCTTCATCGTGGTCGTCACGATCGCGGAGCAGGACGGGCGCTCGGTCGCCGATCCCGAGGTGATCTTCCGCGGCGTGCCGTTCCTCGACGAGGCCGACGAGCTCGTCGAGGAGATCCGCGCAACCGTCGAGGAGTCCGTCGCGCGGGCGGCCAAGGACGAAATGCGCGAGGTCGACCTCGTGCAGCAGATGCTGCACGACGACATGGCCAAGCTAGTCTACGACCGGCTCAAGCGCCGACCGATGGTGCTGCCGGTCGTCGTCGAGGTCTGAGCCGCCGCCGCTCTGGCCGGCCGCGGGCAGCTTGACGACGAAGCGCGCGCCCGTGCCTCGCGCGGGCGGCTCGAGGGCGACGGTGCCGCCGTGGGACTCGGCCACGGCCTTGACGATCGCCAGCCCGAGGCCGAACGAGCCGCCGCGGTCGCCGGCTCCGCGCACGAAGCGCTCGAACAGCGTGGGGACCAGCCCCGCCGGCACGCCCGGCCCGTCGTCTTCCACGACGAGTGTCACCTCCTCCGCGGTCGCGCTCGTCCCGACGTGGATTTGCGTGCCGGACGGCGTGTGGCGCAGCGAGTTCTCCAGCAGGTTGATCGTAAGCCGGTGCAGCTCGTCGCGTGCGGCATCTACGACCGCCGGGTGGACGTCCAACACGATGTCGTGCTCGCCGCTCACCGGGCCGAGCTCGCCGGCGGCCTCGACGACGATCTGGGCGAGATCGCACGATTGCCGCGGGACGACCCGCCCGACGTCGGTGCGCGCGAGCAGCAGCAGGTCGGCGACCAGCCTGCGCATGCGCTGTGAGGAGCGCAGCGCCGAGCGCGCGGCTTCGCCCTCGTCGCCGTGCAGTGACTCCGCAAGCAGCTCGAGGTTCGCCAGCACGCTGGTCAGCGGCGTGCGCAGCTCGTGCGAGGCGTCGGCCACGAAACGACGTTGGCGAGCGAGCATCGCCTCGGTCTCGCCGCGCGCCGCGTCCAGCTCGCGAAGCATGCCCTCCAGCGTGCGCGCCAGCTCGGAGACCTCGTCGTCGGCCTCCGACTGGGGGACGCCGCGCGAGGGATCGCGCGTGCGCGCGATCGCCTCAGCAGTCGAGGTCAGCTCGGCGATCGGCGCCATCGCGCGGCGTGCGATCGCCATCCCGGCGAGCAGCGCCAGCCCGCTGCCGGCGAGCACGCCGAACAGCAGGAACAGCTCAACGCGCGCGATCGTCGCCTCGGTGTCGGACATCTGGCGCCCGTACTGGACGATCACCTGTCCGATCGGCTCGCCGCTGCCGGCGGCGCGCACCACCCCCGGACGGCTCACCACGCGGTAGCCGTGCACCGTCTTCGGCGCCGCGCTTGGCGTCCCGAGCGACGGGGCGTTGGCCGGTTCCTGCGCGACGATCCTGCCCCCCAACGTGAACACGCGCACGACGGCGTGATCGGCCGGCGCGGCGTAGGCGGACAGCGGCGGCGAGATCGTCACGGCGTTGCGAGCGCTCGCAGGCGCGACTTTTATGTTCAGCTGCGTGGGCAGCTGGTTGGCGGTGTCTGTCACCTGCCGGTTGAAGTCCGCGCGGATGCGGTGCACCGTGAAGGACCCCATCGCGACCGCGAACGCGCACAGGATGACGAACGTCAGCAGCGCCGAGACGCCCGCCAGCCGAACGCGGATCGGCAGCCGGTCGAAGCTGGCGGAAGCACGCGAGAAGGCGCGCGGCACGGCGCGAGCGAGCCTATGCGCGAAGGACGTAGCCGGCCCCCCTGATCGTGTGCAGCAGGCGCGGCTCGCCGTCCGCCTCGAGCTTGCGCCTGAGGTTGGAGACGAACACCTCGATCGTGTTGGTCGTGGAGAAGGGGTCGTATCCCCACACCTCGTCGAGCAGCCGCTGGCGCGAGATGACGATCCGCTCGTTGCGCATCAGGTACTCGAGCAGCTCGAACTCGCGTTGGGTCAGCTCGACGGCGCGCTCGCCGCGCACGACCTCGTGCGTGTCGACGTTCAGCGACAGGTCGCCGACGCGCAGCGGGGCGGATCCGCGGGGCGGGCGGCGGCGCAGCAGGGCGCGCATCCGCGCGAGCAGCTCCTGGCGCTCGAACGGCTTGACCAGATAGTCGTCGGCGCCCGCATCGAGCCCCTCGACGCGCGACTCCAGCGCGTCGCGCGCCGTCAGGATCAGGATCGGGACGTCGTCCTCCGCGCGCAGCGTGCGCGCGACCTCCAGGCCGTCCAGCCCCGGCAAGCCGAGGTCGAGGATCACGAGGTCCGGTGCGAACGCGCGCCCGTCCTCGAGCGCCGACGGTCCGTCGGGGGCCGCGCGAACCTCATATCCCTCCATCCGCAGGGAGCGCTGCAGGGCCTGCGCGATGTCCTCGTCGTCCTCGACGACCAGGACTCGCGGTGCACGGGAGAAATCGTTCATCGTCTTTATGTATCGGCGGGCGCTAAAGCGATGGTAAGGCTCCCGGGCAGGTTCCGGCGCCTTGGCGTCGAAGTTGCGCGTGATGCCTCCCACGCGCAAACGTGCCCCGGCGCGCCGCTCCGCGGCGCCGCGCAGGGTGCGAGCGCGGCCCCGCGCGCGTCGCCGGGGCCGCTCCCGCGCGTTCGCGGGCCTCGGTATCTCGCTCCCGCGGAGCCTGCCGCGGATCACGCTCGACCAGCGCGGCCGCGACGTGGTCGGCCTGGCGCTGGTGGCCGTCGGGGTGTTCATGGGCTTCGTCCTCTACGGCGGCTGGGACGGCGGCCGCGCCGGACATGGCCTGGCGGTCGCGCTCGGATGGCTGCTCGGCAGGGCGCGCGGGCTCGCGCCGCTCGCGCTCGTCGGCGCCGGCGGAGCGCTGCTCCTGCGCGAAATGCTGCCGGCCAGGCGCACGCTGCTCCGCGACCCGCGCTCGCTCGGCGCCATCTGCCTGTTCGCCGCCGCGACGCTCGCGCTCGCCGCGGGCACGCTCGGCGTGAGCGCCGGACCGGGGAGCAGCCAAGCCTCGTGGACCTCGGCGTCGCTGCAGGCACACGGCGGCGTGATCGGCGAGCTCCTCTACCAGCTGGCCCACCGGCTGGTGCAGGACGTCGGCGTCGACATCCTGTTGGTCTTCCTGTTGCTCGTCGGCGTGATCCTGCTGACCGGCGCGTCGCTGGGCGGTGCCCTGCGCGCGACCGGCAGCGGCATGGTGGAAACGACGCGGATGATGCGCGCGCTCGCCGAGCGGCGCCCGCACGAGGACGAGGCAGGCGCCGCGACGAGTCGCGAGGATCTCGACACCAGCGAGTTCGCCGCGATGTCCGCGATGCGGCCGCCCGAGCCGCAGCTCGACGAGCTGATCGTGCGTGCCACCCACGTGGAGGGCCCAGCGCAGGAGGAGCACGACGGCGCGGGCCTCCAGGCGGTGCCCGGCGAGCCGATTCCCGAGCAGACGCCCGACGCCCACGAGGAGCCGGGAGCGGACCTCGAGGAGGAGCAGATCTCCGGAGTCGCGCGCGCCGACACGTCGGAGCTCACCCCGCAGGGCAGGCTGCGCGACGCGGTCACAGACGATCCGGGCTTTGTCTGGAAGCTGCCCGACGCGAGCAGGCTGCTGACGCGCTCGACCGGCGAGCAGGCGCGTCCCGACACCGCCGGCCAGGCGCAGACCGCCACGAGCCTGGTCGAGGCGCTCGGCCACTTCGGCGTGCAGGCGAAGGTGATCGGGACGGTCGCCGGTCCGCACATCACCCGCTACGAGCTGCGCCTGGCACCGGGCACGAAGGTCGCGAAGGTCGCGCAGCTGAAGGACGACCTCGCCTACGCGCTGGCCGCCACGGACATCCGCATCCTCGCGCCGATCCCCGGCAAGCAGGCGGTCGGCGTCGAGGTCCCCAACGCGCACCGCCGGATCGTGCGCCTCGGCGACGTCTTCCAGGAGCCGCCGAAGGACTGGTCGCCGCTGACGGTATGGCTCGGCAAGGACGTGGCCGGCAAGGCGATCGGCGCGGACCTCGCGAAGATGCCGCACCTGCTCGTCGCCGGCACGACCGGAGCCGGCAAGTCGGGCGCGATCAACGCGATGCTCTCGAGCGTGCTGCTGCGCGCGACGCCGCACGAGGTGCGCCTCGTGCTGGTCGACCCCAAGCAGGTGGAGCTCAACCACTACGAGTCGATCCCGCACCTGCTGACACCCGTGATCACCAGCCCACGAATGGCGGCCAATGCCCTGCAGAACCTCGTCAAGGAGATGGAGCAGCGCTACGGCATCAGGTCGATGGCTCGCACGCGCGGCCTGATCGAGTTGAACGCTGCGCGCGCGAAGCGCGGCGAAGCGCCGCTGCCGTACATCCTCTGCGTGATCGACGAGCTCGCGGACCTGATGATGGTGGCGCCCGCAGACGTCGAGGACTCGATCATCCGCCTCGCGCAGAAGGCCCGCGCGGTGGGCATCCACCTCGTGCTTGCCACGCAGAGCCCGCGCGTCGACGTGATCACGGGGATGATCAAGGCGAACGTGCCTTCGCGGATCGCCTTCTCGGTCTCCTCGCAAACCGATTCGCGCGTGATCCTCGACCAGAACGGCGCGGAGTCGCTGCTCGGGCAGGGCGACATGCTGTTCAGCCCGATCGGCACCTCACGTCTGCAGCGCATCCAGGGCGCCTACGTCGACGAGCGCCAGATAGCCAAGCTGACCGACCTGTGGCGCCGCCAGGGCGAGCCGGAGCTGCGCGAGGAGCTGCTCGCGGAGGTCGAGCCCGAGACGCCCGAGAGCGGCCCGGAGGAGTTCGACCCCGACGAGGACCCGCTGCTGGGCGACGCGATCAGGCTGGTTGCCGAAATGCAGACCGCCTCCACTTCGATGCTGCAGCGGCGCCTGCGCCTCGGCTACACCCGTGCGGGCCGCGTGATCGACATGCTCGAGCGCCGTGGCGTGATCTCGGGCTATGAGGGCTCCAAGCCGCGGCAGGTGCTGATCACCGAGGCCGACCTGCCCCGCGTGCTTGCCGCGCTGGGGGAGCCCGCGGCCAGTACAAGCGACTAGCCTTCAAGCCGAGATGCCCGAGATCGGTGAAACGCTGCGCGACGCGCGCATGCGCGCCCGCATCGACGTGTCGGAGATCGAGGCCAAGACGAAGATCCGGGCCAAGTACCTGCGCGCGCTGGAGAACGAGGAGTGGGGGCTGCTGCCGGGCCCGACGTTCGTTAAGAGCTTCCTGCGCACGTACGCGCAGGCATTGGGGCTCGACGGAAAGGCGCTCGTGGAGGAGTACCGCGTGAGCCACGAGCACCCCAGCGAGGCGGCGCTCGAGCCGATCGTCTCAAGCTCGCAGCGCTCACGCGGCCGCCCGCCCTCCGGCGGGCGAGCACCCGGCGGTCCCTCGCGCGGCTACATGGCGATCGTCGGCGTCGTCGTGCTGCTGATCGTGCTGCTCATCGTCGGGCTGCTGAGCGGCGGAGGCTCCTCGAAATCCAACGGGCAGAAACGCGCCTCGGGCTCGACCGCCAAGCACGCCACGCCCGCCGCGAAGAACGGCGGCGGCGCTCCCGCGGCCCGCCCGCGCACAGCCCTCGTGGCGCTCTCGCTGCGCGCGTCGGGGCGCGTCTACGTGTGCCTGATCGGCGACAACGGGCGC
Organism: Solirubrobacteraceae bacterium; assembly: GCA_035317495.1. GTDB lineage: Bacteria > Actinomycetota > Thermoleophilia > Solirubrobacterales > Solirubrobacteraceae > Palsa-744. Next base: position 4,125 of record DATHGU010000361.1, on the reverse strand, counting down.
AAGGCGATCCCCGGCCTCGAACTGCAGGCCGGCGAAAGCACCTCCACATACCACGCGCGGCGCTTCCAGATCACGCTGGGTAACAGCTCGGTGACGATGTTCGTCGACGGAAAGGCCAGGGTCGTTCCGCCCTCCAGCCAGGCGATCGGCTACTCGATCACCAAGGCCGCCGGCCGCACGCGGCTGCACAGCGGCCAGCTGCCCACTTGCGCGTGAGCGCGCGCGCCGGCATAGTCGTGACGGGCACCGAGGTGCTGACCGGCAGGGTGAGCGATCGCAACGGTCCGTGGCTGTCCGATCGGCTGCGCGAGCGCAGCGTCGACCTGGCGTTCGTCTAGATCGTCGGCGACCGTCGCGAGGATATGCTCGCGGCCCTGCGCTTCATGGCCGAGCAGAAGCTGGACGTGGTCCTTACGAGCGGTGGGCTCGGGCCGACGGCCGACGACCTCACGGCCGAGGTGGTGGGCGGCTTCCAGGGCCGCGAGATGGTCCTCGACGAGCGCCTCGAGCAGCGCATCGGCGAGATCGTGCGACCGCTGATGACGCGCTGGCCGAACCTCGACATCGAGGCGGTCGAGATCGGCACGCGCAAGCAGGCGACGATCCCCGCCGGCGCGACGGTGCTCGAGCCGGTGGGCACGGCGCCCGGCCTGATAGTCCCGCCGCTCGAGACGGGCGGCGGGCCAACGGTCGTCGTGCTACCCGGGCCGCCGCGCGAGCTGCAGCCGATGTGGAAGCAGGCCGCGCGGAGCGAGGCCCTGCACGCCGCGCTGAAGGACGCCACCAGCTACCGCCAGCAGACGCTGCGCCTGTTCGGTATCCCCGAGTCCGAGATCGCCGGGACGCTGCGCGCGGCCGAACGCGAGGGGCTTCATCTCGAGCAGCTGGAGATCACGACATGCCTGAAACGCGGCGAGGTCGAGGTCGTCACGCGCTACGAGCCCGACGCCGAGGCGACTTACGAGGCGTTTGCCGAGCTCGTGGCCGAACGCCACTCAGACACGCTCTTCTCGCGCGATGGCAGCTCGGTGGACGAACAAGTTGCGGCGCTGCTGCGCGGGCGCTCGATCGCGACCGCCGAGTCCTGCACGGGTGGCCTGCTGGCGGCGCGGCTGACCGACCAGCCGGGCTCCTCGGAGTATGTGAAGGGCGGGATCGTCGCGTACGGCAACGAGGTGAAGATCTCCCAGGCGGGGGTCGACGAGCAGCTGATCGAGCGCCACGGCGCCGTCTCCGCGGAGGTCGCCGAGGCTCTCGCCGACGGCGCGCGAACGCGCCTGGGCGCGGACATCGGGGTGGGGATCACGGGCGTCGCGGGGCCGGGCGGAGGCACCGAGGAGAAGCCCGTGGGGCTCGTCTGGCTGGCCGTCGCTGGACCGGGCGACGCGGCCATGACGCGCTCGGTCAACCTGCCGGGAGGCAGGGCCGACGTGCGCGAGCGGGCCACCACCGTAGCGATGCACATGCTCCGCCGGGTGCTCGTGGAAGCGTGACCGCGGGAACCCGCTCGACGCGCTCGACGCGCTCGCGCTACGGCGCTAGCATCGCCCGGGACGATGTCCCGCGGGGCCACAGCGCGGCTGTTCGTGGCGGTCGACCCGCCGGGGGCCGTGTGCGAGCACCTGGCAGCGTGGGCGCGTGGCGCTCTGACAGGCCCCGGCTGGGGTGCGCGGGGTGCGGGGCGGGCCGTGCGCCTGCTGGAGCCGCAGGCGATGCACGTGACGTTGTGCTTCCTCGGCAACCGGCCCGTCGCGGAGATCGAGACGCTGGCCGCGGTGCTGCGGGGCTGCGACGCACGGGCCGCAGAGCTGCAGCTCGGCGCCCCGCTGTGGCTGCCGCCGAGGAGCCCGCGCACTCTGTCCGTCGAGGTGCACGATCGCGCCGGCTCGCTCGCCCGCCTGCACGAGGGGCTGAGCGGCGCGATCGCTCGTGCGATCGCATGGCAGCCCGAGCGCCGGCGCTTCAGGGCACACGTGACGGTCGCGCGCATCGGCCGGGAGGCCCGCACGGGGCGACGGGTCAAGGGGCGGGGGAGGGGCGGCGAGCTGCCCGCCACGCCGCAGCTGTCCTTCACGCCCTCGGCGCTCGTCCTGTACCGTTCGTGGCTGGCGCCGGCCGGAGCGAGCTACGAAGCGCTCGAGACGCGCACGCTCGTGCCATCCGAGTCGAATTCTTCCGCGGGCGGTTCGGTCGCCGGCGGCGCGACGCACACGAGCGTCGAGGCGCTGGAGAGGGTCGGGCTCGACCCGTCTTCGCATTCCGGTTCTGAGGCGTCTTCGCATGAGTAGGAGCCGTCGCTGCCGTGGATCGGCATGGCGGCGTCTTCGCACGTCGCCCGCGGTTGCGCGGGGGCGGCCGATGGACCGGCCGATCTGCTCTTCGCCTTCTTCTTCGCCACGGCGTGCTTGATGTGATGCTTCTTGGCCTTCGACCGCGCGTGCGTCCTGTGCCCGCGCGTGGCGCATGCCCGCACCCCACGCGTGGGGTGCACGGTCGAGGAGGAGCAGCCGGCCCGCGCGCCCTGGCCGAGCGTCGCGGGAGGGCGCGAGAGCAGCAGCGCGAGCGCGGCGGCGGCGAGCGCCGCCGAAAGCACGATGGCGAGGCGTCGGCCGGCGATGCCGCCGATCAGGAGGTGTCCGAGTGCTCGAGCGCTCATCACGATGTCGTTCCATCGTCCGCAGCAACTCCACGGGTGAGCGCCACCGCGGCGGATGGACGAACGGCCCGACGCAGAGGGCCTTCGCACGCCCGCAGGAGCTTCACTCGCCGCGTGCCATACGAACAGTTGTTCCGTCCGCGCCAACCTCTAAGTTGCTCAATCCATCTCGAATCGGAGGAGTCAGACCATGTCCGTGACCGACCAGGAGAAGGCTGCCAAGGCGCGCGATGCCGCCCTTCAGGGCGCGCTCACGCAGATCGAGCGCGAGTTCGGCAAGGGCACGGTCATGCGCATGGGCGACGAGGGCGCGCAGGTACGCTGCGAGGCGATCCCCACGGGCGCGCTGGCGCTCGATCTGGCGCTCGGCATCGGCGGCGTGCCCCGCGGGCGCATCGTGGAGGTGTTCGGCCCCGAGTCCTCCGGGAAGACCACGATGATCTACCACGTGCTCGCCGAGGCCCAGAAGCTGGGCGGGGTGTGCGCCTTCATCGACGCCGAGCACGCGATGGACCCGCTCTACGCGAAGGAGATCGGCGTTGATATCGACGAGCTGCTCGTCTCGCAGCCAGACTATGGCGAGCAGGCGCTGGAGATCGCGGACATGCTCGTGCGCTCGGGCGCCGTCGACGTGGTCGCGATCGACTCCGTCGCGGCGCTGACGCCGCGCGTCGAGCTCGAGGGCCAGATGGGCGACCAGACGGTCGGTGCGCAGGCGCGCATGATGTCCCAGGCGATGCGCAAGCTCGCCGGCAACCTGAACCGCACGCAGACGCTCTGCATCCTCACCAACCAGATCCGCGAAAAGGTCGGCGTGATGTTCGGATCGCCCGAGACCCAGCCGGGCGGACGCGCGCTGAAGTTCTATGCCTCTCAGCGCCTCGACATCCGGCGCATCGAGACGCTCAAGGACGGCACGGAGGCGGTCGGCAATCGCGTGCGCGTGAAGGTCGTCAAGAACAAGGTCGCCGCGCCCTTCCGCCAGGCCGAGTTCGACATCGAGTACGGCAAGGGCATCTCGACGTCGGGCTGCCTGATCGACCTCGGGCTGGAGCACAACATCGTCTCCAAGTCCGGCTCGTTCTTCTCCTACGGCAACGACCGCCTCGGACAGGGCCGCGGCAACGCGAAGGCCCACCTGGACGACAACCCCGAGGTGGCCAAGGAGATCGAGGAGAAGATCTACGCCGCGCTCGGCGTAGGCCGCGACCTGGTCACGCCGATCGATCGCGACACGACCGGGTCGTCGCCGAAGGACGCCCCGGCGCCGATCGCCAGCGAACCGGCCACGCCGGCTGTCGCCGCCGCTTAAGGGCCTCGCCTGGCCCCTCCGGGGCTAATCTGTCGTCCATGAAGCGCTACCACGTGACGACCTTCGGCTGCCAGATGAACGAGCACGACTCGGAGCGGATGAAGGGGATGCTCGAGTCGCTCGGCTACAGCGAGGCGCCGGAGCGCGGCGAGGCCGA
>DATHGU010000360.1:0-2126 GCA_035317495.1 Solirubrobacteraceae bacterium | reverse complement strand
CGAGACGGCGGGGTCGACGAGCTCGCCCTCGAGGTCGCCCCCGACGCGGCCCTCGGCCGTGACGAGCAGGTGATGGCCGGCGTCGGGCCCCTCGACGACCGTGACGCGGGCGGCGCGGTCCGCCGGAACGGGCCAGCCGGTATAGGCCTCGAGCCAGACCCAGATCTCGCCCCCGCAGGTGAGCCCGACGTTCCAGGCGGTGTCGTCCGCGATGCCGTAGTAGAGGAGCTTGGGCGGTCCGCCCGCGAGCACGTCCTGGGCCTCCTCGAAGACGGCTCCCTCGACGCAGCCGCCCGAGACCGAGCCGGCCATCTCGCCACGCCCGGAGATCGCGAGCTTGTTGCCGAGCGGGCGCGGCGCCGAGCGCCGGCTGCGGACGAGCGTGGCGAGCGCGACGGCATCGCCGCGCGTGCGCCAGGTCTCCGCCGCCCGCAATGTGTCCTCGTTCATGCTGCTGCACCTCCGGATGCGTACGTGGCGCCTCGGGCCGTGCCGGCGTGGCGCCGTGCCGGGATCGCGTCGAGCGCGTCGGCGAGGGCCTCCAGCGCCTTCAGGTTGTGCCCGGGCAGGAAGAGATCGATGTGTGGGAGCGCCGCGGCCATGCCCGCAACGAGCGGGCGGTAGCCCTCCCCGCCGGCGAGGGGGTTGACCCAGACGACGGTGTGCGCGGCGCGGTGGAGACGTGCCATCTCGCTGTCGAGCAGCGCGGGATCGCCGCGCTCCCAGCCATCGGACGCGATCACGACGACGGCGCCGCGTGTCAGCGCCCGACGTCCCCAGACGTCGTTGAAGGCCTTCAGGTTCTCACCGATGCGGGTGCCACCGGCCCAGTCGGGCACGGCGGCGGCGGCGCGCTCGAGCGCCCGATCCGGGTCGCGGCCCACGAGGTACGGCGTCAGCCGCGTCAGGCGGGTGCCGAAGGTGAACGCCTCGACGTGGCGGCCCGCACGCACGGCCGCCTGCAGGAACATCGTCATGGCGCGCGCGTACGGCTCCATCGAGCCGGACACGTCGACGAGGAAGATCAGCCGGCGCGGCACCGTCTTCGGGGTACGCCAGGCCCGCTCGATCGGGTGTCCCCCGGTGCGCATCGCCTGGTGCAACGTGCGCCGCAGGTCGATGCTGCGCCCGTCGTGCGCGGGCCGTCTGCGCAGCGAGCGCCTGCGCGGCGACGCCGTCGCGATGCGCTCGACGAGCGCCCTCGCGCGGCGCAGCTCGTCCGGGCCGAAGCGTGCGAAGTCCCGTTCTCGCAGCAGCTCGTCGGCCGAGTAGACGGCCGCGATCGGCCGCTCCTCATCCTCGCCCTCCGCATCGGCAGCTCCGTCGCCCGCGGCGCTCTGCGCCTGGTGCGCGTCGACCCGGCGCGGATCCGAGCGATCCTGCGACGGCAGGTCGAGCTGCATGATCGGAGGCCGGTGCGTCAGCTCGACGCGGGGCGCGCGCTCCCAGAACGCCGCGAAGGCGGCGTCGAAGGCCTCGAGGTCGTCGCGGCGCGAGACGATCGCGCAGCGCAGCGCGTGGTAGACCTCGTCGCGATCGTCGAGCCGAACCGAGTCGAGCGCGCGCAGCCCGTCCTGCAGGCGGCCCGGGCCGACCTCGAGCCCGGCCTCGCGCAAGATGCGCCCGAAGGTGACGAGCTTGCGCACGATCGCGTCGCCGACGCGCCGTTCGGCGTGCTGGAGGCCTGTCTCAGACGCCGGCGACACGCTTCGCCTCCGCGATCAGCTCCTGCAGTCCGCGGTCACGGACCCGCTCCAGGTCCTCGTGGTACTTGAGGACGCTGCCGAGCGTCGCGTCGACGACCCCGGCCTCGAGCTCCTCCTGGCCGAGCGCGACGAGCGCCTGCGTCCAGTCGATCGTCTCGGCGACGCCCGGGACCTTCGCGAGGTCGGAGAGCCGCAGGCGCTCGACGAAGGCTGCCGCCTCGGCGGCGAGGCGCTCGGGCGCGCCGGGGACGCGAGCACGCACGATCGCAATCTCCCGGTCGAGCGACGGGTGCCCGATCCAGTGGTAGAGGCAGCGGCGCTTGAGCGCGTCGTGGATTTCGCGCGTTCGGTTCGAGGTAATGACAACGATCGGCGGGTGTTCGGCCTTGATGGTACCGAGTTCGGGAATCGTGACCTGGA
>DATHGU010000359.1:0-14564 GCA_035317495.1 Solirubrobacteraceae bacterium | reverse complement strand
GGTTCCGGGGGCAACGCTCGGTGTGCTGCCGGGTGGCCGCGGAAACGACCTGGCGCGCGTGCTCGGCATTGGCGCCGATCTGGCCTCGGCCTGCGCCACGATCGCCGGGGGCGTGACGCGCGCGATGGACGTCGGCGAGGTGTCGCCCGCACGAGGAGACGAGCAGGGGCGTGCCTTCGTGGGTATCGCTTCGGTGGGTTTCGACAGCGACGCCAACCGGATCGCCAACGAAGCGCCCGCGTGGCTCGGCGGGCTCGTCTACGCGTATGGCGCGCTGCGCGCGCTCGTCTCGTGGCGACCCGCGCGCTTCGAGATAGAGCTGGACCCGCCCGGGGAGCATCGCGCTGTCATTGGCTTCTCGGTGGGCGTCGCCAACTCGAAGTCCTATGGCGGCGGGATGTGGGCCGCGCCCGATGCCCTGCTCGACGACGGCCTCGTCGACGTTGTCGTATGCGAGCGCATGAGCAAGGTTCGCTTCCTCACGCAGCTTCTGCCGAGGATCTTCAAAGGAACCCACGTCGACCTCCCGACCGTTCACACGTTCCGCGCCGCCGAGGTGATGATCTCCGCGGATCGTCCATTCACGATGTACGCCGACGGAGACCGGATCGGAGAGCTGCCGCTGGGCGTGCGCGCGGTGCGCGGGGCGGTCAGGATGCTCGTCCCCGAGCGGAGCGGCGAGACTCCTGCATTCGCGGACCCCGCGTCGCTCGACGCGGGGTCGCCCGCTCGCGCCCGTTTGGCGGGCGAACCGCCGGACGATCGCCGATGACGGGGGCGCTTGCGCCCAAGCTTGCGCTCGCCCGCGCCGTCGGGGCGCTCTCGCGAGTGCGCGGCGGCGGAGCGACGAGCGCGCCTGGCAAGGTTCTGATCCGCCTCGACGGCAATGCGATCGGCGCCCTCGGCGAGCGCCTGCCGCGCGGCAGCGTGCTGGTCTCGGCGACGAACGGCAAGACGACGACCACCGCAATGGCCGCGGGCATCCTCAAGCGAGCTGGCCTGCACCTCGTGCACAACTCCTCGGGCGCGAACATGGCCGGGGGGATCGCGACCGCGCTGCTCGCGGCCAGCCGTCCCCACGGCGCGATCTCCGGCGAGCTCGGCCTTTTCGAGGTCGACGAGCTGTGGCTCGACACGGTTGCCGCGCAGCTGCGGCCTCGCGTCATCCTGCTCGGCAACCTGTTCCGCGACCAGCTCGACCGCTACGGCGAGCTCGAGACGATCGCCGACCGCTGGGCGCAGGACCTGCACGCCGGGCAGCTCGTCCTGAACGCCGACGATCCGCTGATCGCCGATCTCGGCCGCGATCGCTCGGAGGTGCTCTACTACGGGGTGCAGGACGACTCGCTGGCCCTGGCCGGCATGGCGCATGCCGCCGACGCCAAGCACTGCCGGCGATGCGGCGCGCCATATGTGTTCGAGACCATCTACCTCGGCCACCTCGGGCACTACCACTGCCCGCGCTGCGGCCAGCGCAGCCCCGCACCGTCGGTGATCGCCCGCGACGTGGTGCTCGAAGGCGTGCGCTCGGCGCGCTTCACGCTCTGCACCGCCACCGGCGAAGCGCAGGTGCAGCTCGCCCTTCCGGGCCTGTACAACGTCTACAACGCGCTCGCCGCGGCCGCCCTCGGGGTCGCCCTGGAGGTTCCACTCGAGCAGATCGTGGCTGGGCTGCAGGGCGCGAAGGCCGCCTTCGGTCGCGCGGAGACGGTCATGCTCACGGTGTCGGACGCAGGCAACGGCGGCGGGGCACAGGCACGACGGGAGCTGCGCATCCTGCTCGTCAAGAACCCGGCGGGCGCGAACGAGGTGCTGCGCACGCTGACCCTCGAGCGCGGCCAGCACGATCTGCTCGCTGTGCTCAACGACAAGATCGCCGACGGCCGCGACGTCTCCTGGATCTGGGACGCCGACTTCGAGCTGCTGGCCGGCCGTATCCGCAGGGTCACCTGCAGCGGCAGCCGCGCGCCGGAACTGGCGGTGCGCTTGAAGTACGCGGGCCTCCCGCCCGAGCGCATCCGCGTGCAGGCCGATCTGAAGCTCGCGCTGGACGAGGCGGCGAACGACCGCGACGGTCCCCGGGCGCCGCTCTACGCCTTGCCCACGTACACCGCGATGCTGTCGCTGCGCGAGCTGCTGATCGCGCGCGGTGAGGCGAGCAGCTCGTGGGTGTGAGCGCCGCAGGTCGCCGGGGAGTCGCCCCCGCCGGCGCCGCGACCCCTGCGCGGGTCGTCTGGCACGACCTCGAGTGCGGCGCCTACCGCGCCGATCTGCCGCAATGGCGTGAGCTCGCGGCTGAAAGCGACGGACCGATCCTGGATATCGGCGCCGGGGCCGGTCGCGTGTCGCTGGAGCTCGCGCGGGACGGTCACGCCGTTACGGCGCTCGACATCGACCCCATCCTGCTGGAGGCTCTGAGCGAGCGGGCCGCCGGGCTGCGCGTCGAGACGGCGTGCGCCGACGCCCGCTCCTTCGCGCTGCACCGCGACGACTTCGGCCTGTGCCTGGTGCCCATGCAGACGATCCAGCTGCTCGGGGGCGCGTCGGGACGCTCCGCGTTCCTGCGTCGCGCGCGCACGCATCTGCGGCCGGGCGGGCTGCTCGCGTTCGCGATCCTCTCGAGGCTGGAGCCGTTCGACTGCTCGCACGGCGAGCAGGGCCCCGTTGCCGAGCGCACACACCTCGACGGCCTGACGTACTCCAGCCGCGCAACGCGCGTCAGCGAGCTGGCGAGCGTGGTGCTGATCGAACGCGAGCGGCGCATCGTGTCCGATCGGCCATTGCCCCCAGGCGGGGGTCGCGGCGATACGCCCGGCGTCGAGCGCCTGCGCGAGCGCGACGTCGTGGAGCTCGACCGGGTGAATGCCGCCGCGCTCGAAGGCGAGGCGCGCGAAGTGGGCCTGCGGCCCGAGGAGCCCCGTGAGGTACCCGCCACGAACGATCACGTGGGCAGCGTGGTAGTGATGCTGCGTGCATGAGCCCACGCGCGAAACGACTGCCCCGGCGCGCACCCTGCGCGTCTGCGCGCTGTATCCCGAGCTGATGAACATCTACGCGGACCGCGGCAACCTGCTCGTACTCGAGCGCCGCTGCCGGTGGCGCGGCATGGGCTTCGAGCTCGTCTCCAGCAGCCTCGACGAGCCGCTGGACTCCGATGCCCACGACCTCTTCTACCTCGGCGGCGGGCAGGATCGCGACCAGCGGCTGTGCGCCGAGGACCTCCTCGAGACGAAGGCCGACGAGCTGCGGCGGGCCGCCGCGCGCGACGCCGTGGTGCTCGGCGTATGCGGCGGCTACCAGCTGCTTGGCCACTCCTACACGCTCGGCGAGGAGCGGATCGACGGGGTCGGCTTGCTCGACGTGCGAACGGTCCGCGAGGCGGGCCCCCGCCTGGTCGGCAATGTCGCGATCGAGGTGCGGCTGGACGGGCAAGCCGGCGACTCCAACGGCGAGGACGATGGCCAGCCGGCCGTGCTCGCGGGATTCGAGAACCACGGAGGACGCACCTACCTGGGAGAGCGCGCGGCGGCACTTGGGCGCGTGCTGCGGGGCAAGGGCAACGATGGGCGAAGCGGGCTGGAGGGGGCACGTCGCGGCAACACGATCGGTACCTACTTGCACGGCCCACTCCTTCCCAAGAACGCGTGGTTCGCCGACTGGCTGATCGCGCGCGCCCTCTCCGTGGAGCCCGCCGAGCTCACCCCGCTGGACGATCGACTGGAGCAGCAGGCACACATCGGCGCCCGGCGCGCCGCCGGTCTGTAGGCGCGGCCCCGAGACCGAACACCGTGCGATGCCGCTCTAGGCGGTCGATCGACGCTTGACGCGGCTCGCGCGCTGCTCGCAAATTGGAGGGTGGCTTGCGCGAACCGCCGGTCGGGCACTTACGATCGTGTCGTGGAGTTCTCGGAGTACCAGCGCTTCTCACGCCGGACGGCCGAGTATCCGCGCGAGGCCTGGCTGGCCTATCCCGCCCTTGGCTTGGCCGGCGAGGCCGGCGAGGTGGCCGAGCACGCCAAGAAGGCGATCCGCGACGACGACGGCGCGGTCAGCCCGCAGCGGCGCGCGGCGATCGCCAAGGAGCTCGGCGACGTGCTGTGGTACGTCACCCAGCTGGCGAGCGAGCTTGAGCTCGAGCTCGAGCAGATCGCGCGTGAGAACCTCGAGAAGCTCTTCTCTCGCCAGCGGCGCGGTCTGCTCTCCGGCAGCGGCGACGAGCGCTAGCTGGGTACGACCGCGAACCGCTCGAAGCGCTGCGCCAGCCGAGCGGGCACCAGCGCGCGCACGCGCACGCCCTCTGGAGTATCCTCGCGGCTGACCTCGCCGGCCAGCTCGTGCAGCGCGGCGAGGCTCCCGCCGTCGGCATACGGCACGAGCAACTCGACCTTGCGCAGCGTGTGCTGCAACTCGCGTGCGATCCGCTCGCCCAGCTCCTCGAGCCCCTCCCCCGTGACCCCGCTGACGAGCACCGCCTCGGGATGGCGAAGGCGCAGTTCGTCGCGCGTCGCCTCGTCGAGCAGGTCGGCCTTGTTGAGGACCAGCAGCCGCGGTCGCTCGCTGGCGCCGATCTCTTGCAGCGTCTGCTCGACGGAGTGGCGCATGACGTTCGCCTGCTCCTCCGGCGCGGACGCGTCGAGGACGTGCGCGAGCAGATCCGCGCGTCGCGTCTCCTCGAGCGTCGCCGCGAACGCATCGACGAGCTGGTGGGGCAGCTTGCTGATGAAGCCGACCGTGTCGGTGAGCAGGAACGGTTGGCCGGCTGGCCGGTCACCGATTCCTCGCAGCGTTCGCGTCGTCGGGTCGAGCGTGTGGAACAGCCGATCACGCACGCCGACCTCCGCACCGGTGAGGGCGTTCAGCAGCGTCGACTTTCCTGCGTTGGTGTAGCCGACCAGCGCAATCGTCGGTAGCGAGGCGCGCTCGCGCTCGGCGCGCTGCACCGCACGCGTGCCCTTGACGTGCTCCAGGCGGCGGCGAAGTACGCCGATCCGGTCGCGCGCGAGGCGGCGATCGGTCTCGATCTGCGTCTCCCCCGGTCCGCGCGTGCCGATCCCGCCACCCAGTCGCTCCAGGTGGCTCCACAGGCCGCGCATGCGCGCGAGGTTGTACTCCAGCTGCGCCAGCTCGACCTGTAGCTTTCCCTCCGCGCTGCCCGCGTGCGAGGCGAAGATGTCGAGGATCACCGTCGTGCGATCGATGACCGGCAGCCCGAGGGCCTGCTCCAGGTTGCGCTCCTGCCGCGCGCTCAGCTCGTCGTCGCAGGCGATCAGGTTGGCGTCGGCGGCCAGCGCCGCAGCCTTCACCTCGGCGACCTTCCCGGGGCCCAGATAGGTGTTGGGATGGGGCTGCTCGCGGCGCTGGACCATCTCGCCGACGACCCCCACGCCGGCCGTGCGCAGGAGCTCGGCGAGCTCGGCGAGGTCGTCGCCCTCCTTCAGCGCCGCCACGCAGAACGCACGCTGGCGCGCGCGTGGGGCCGGTTCGGAGCCGAAGCGCTCCACGTCAGCCGGCGTTGGACTGAGCGCGCTGCGACCGTTGCTGGCCGATCTCCGATCGGTTCTATGCATTCACCACGCAGTTTAGAAGCCCGCCGACGGGGCGCCGCTCACTTGGCCAGCGCGCCCAGCCGCTGCACGGCCTCCAGCAGGCGCTCATCGGGCGTCGTCAGCGAGATGCGAAACCAGCCCTCCCCCGCCGGCCCGTAGATCGCTCCGGGCGAGAGCACGACGGCCGCCTGCTCGAGCACGTGCTCGCAGTAGGCGGCCGAGCTGTCAAAGCCCTCCGGCACGGGCGCCCACACGTAGATCGTGCCATGCGGCGGGTGCACGTCCACGCCGATTGCGCGCAGCGCCTCGCACACCAGGTCGCGCCTGCGCAGGTAGAGCTCGTTCATCGATGCGACCTCCGCGTCGGTCTCCGGTGAGAGCGCCGCCACGCCGGCGAGCTGCACCGCCTCGAACAGGCCCGAGTCGATGTTCGTCTTCAGCCGCCAGTAGATCTCGAGCGCCTCGGCGTTTCCAACCACCACCGCGCAGCGCCAGCCGGTCATGTTGTAGCCCTTCGACAGCGAGAACACCTCGATGCCGACGTCCTTCGCGCCGGGCGTGGCGAGAAAGGACGGGGCGCGGTATCCGTCGAAGACGATCTCCGAGTAGGCGTTGTCGTGGACGACGAGAATCTCGTACGAGCGCGCAAAATCGACCACGCGCTCGAAGAACCCGTCCGGGACGAGCGCCCCCGTCGGGTTGTTTGGATAGTTGAGGTACATCAGCTTCGATCTCCTCGCCACCTCCTCATCGATCGCTCCCAGATCGGGCACGAAACCGTGCTCAGGCCGCAGGGCCATCAGCACCGGCTCGGCCCCCGCGAGCCATGGCCCGCCGGTGTAGACGGGGTAGCCCGGGTCAGCCGCCAGCGCATAGTCGCCGGGGTCGAGAAAGGCCAGGTTGAGGTTGAAGATCGCCTCCTTCGCGCCGATCGCCGGGATGATCTCGCGCTCGGGGTCGAGCGTCACGTCGAAGCGCCGCGCGTAGAAGTCCCGCACCGCGGCGCGGAAGTCCGCCCTTCCGCGATTCGACGGGTAGCGGTGCGTCTCGGCCTCCGTGACCGCCTCCTGCATCGCCTCGACGATCAGCGCGGGCGTCGGGCGGTCCGGGTCGCCGATGCCGAGGCTGATCACCTCGACGCCCGCCGCCCGCTTGGCGGCGATCTTGCGCTCCAGCTCGGCGAACGCGTACGGCGGTATGCGCTCCAAGCGCTTGCTCGGTCTCATCCAGCTCCTTCGATCTAGTGCGATTGATGCGGCTCGGATCACCCGAGGCTGTGCAATTCCTCCACGAACTGCTCGCTGAGGCGCCCGGCGAACACGGGCAGCGCCCAGCCTGACAGGTGCACGTGCAGATCCTCGTCCACCTCGACCTCCAGCTCGCCTCCTTCCAGCTCCACGACGACGCGCGCCGGCTCGCTCGGCGGGCCGGGCGGACGCGTGTCCGAGCCGGCCACCAGATAGGCCACGGCCGCCCCCGTCGCGCCGGTGCCCGAGGACAGCGTCTCCCCCACCCCGCGCTCGAAGATCCGCGCGCGGATCCGCGCCGGCGGACCGGGCTCGAGCTCCGCGTACCACGAGACGTTCGCGCGGTTGGGAAACTCGGCATGCGCTTCGATCGACGGTCCGACGCGCGCCGGCTCGAGCGCCTGCAACGCGGCGAGGTCTTCGACGCGGATCGCGCACTGGGGGTTGCCAATCGAGACGTGCTGGATGCTCCACGCGCCGCCCGGCGGAGAGTCGGGCGCGCCCGGGTCGAGATCCACACGCAGCTCGGCCGCGCCGTCCGGCGGGCCCGAGGGGAAGTCCTTGGAGCTCAGGCTCGCCCGGCCCATGTCCACGCGGCACGTGAAGGGCCCGGTGACCTGCGGGCTGATCGTCCCGGCTGCCGTATGGATCGAGAAGGCGTCGAGCTCGGTCCAGCCGCGACGGCGCAGGTAGAGGATCGCCTCGCGCGCCCCGTTTCCCGACAGCTCGGCCTCCGAGCCGTCGGGGTTGAAGATCTGCAGGTCGGCCACGTGCGCGGGGTCGGCAGGAGGCGAAAGCAGCAGCACGCCATCGGCGAACACGCCGAAATGGCCCTCGCACAGCCGGCGCACGCGCGCGGGCGTCAGCTCGAAGGCGAGCTCGTCGCGCTCGACGATCAGGTAGTCGTTGCCGAGCGCCTGCCACTTCTCGAATCTCATCAGGGGCCGCAGTCTAGGGCCAGGATCTCCTCGGCCACCGCCAGCGGAGCGCGGCCGGTCACGTCGACCAGCCTGACGCCGGCGAGCTTGCGCATCCAGGTGAGCTGCCGCCGCGCGTAGTTGCGCGTGCGCCGCTTCATGCTCTCCACGTCGTCCGCCAGCAGCTCGTCGAAGCCGACCGCCTTGCGGGCCGTATCGGAGGCGCCGGCAGCGTGCGCGCGGCGTACCTCCTCGCGAGCGCCAGCCGAAAGCATCGCCTCGACGCGCGCGTCGATCCGTTCGTACAACGCCTCGCGCTGCATCGTCAATCCCGCCAGCAGCGTGGGATGGCGCAGCTCGGCGCTCCACAGCTGCGACCGGCCCGGCGGCGGCTCGAGCTCGCCGGCGTCGAGCAGCTCGAGCGCGCGCACGATCCGTCGGCCGTCGTTCGCGTCGATCCCCTTCGCCGCCCACGGCGCGCGGCGCGCCAGCCGCCCGTGCAGCGCTGGCGCCCCTTGCCGTTCGAGCTCCGCCGTCCACCGCGCGCGGGCACCCTCGGGCGGCGCCGGGCGCAGATCGAGGTCGGCCAGCGCGGCGCGCAGGTACAGGCCGGTGCCGCCCACCACAATCGGCCGTCGACCAGCCGCCAACAGGCCGTCGATCTCGGCGTGCGCCAGCTCGGCGTACTGGCCCACGCTGAACGTCGCGTCGAGCGGCAGAAACGAGAGTAGGCGATGCTCGAGCCCGGCCTGCTCGCCCGGCGAGGGTGCCCCCGTGAGCGTCTCCAGTCCCGCATAGACCTGCAGTGCATCGGCGGATACCGCCACGGCCTGCTCTCCGCGCGCGCGCAGCAGCTCTGCGAGGGCCAGCGCGATCGCGGTCTTGCCGACCCCCGTAGGGCCGAATAGGGCGTAGACCTCCGCGCGGCGGGCGTCCCGTGCGTGCATCGGCGCAGTATCGCCGCCGATCGTGCCGGCCGCAGCCGCGCCGGGCTGCTGCATCGGGTCCGCGTCGCATACGCTAGGCGAATGCAGATCGCGGGCTCGACAGTCCTACTGACCGGCGCGACCGGAGGAATCGGCCACGCGATCGCCCGCGCGCTCACCGACCGCGGCGCCACGCTGATCCTAAGCGGCCGTCGCGTCGACGTGCTCGAGCCGCTCGCCCAAGAGCTCGACGGGCGCGCGCTGGCGGTTGACCTCGCCGAGCCCGCGGAGATCGAGCGGCTCGTGCACGAGGCCGGCGAGGTAGACATCCTCGTCGCCAACGCGGCGCTGCCGGCCGCAGGTACGCTCGATTCGTTCTCACTGCAGGAGATCGACCGCGCGCTGGATGTCAACCTGCGCGCTCCAATCGTGCTCGCCCACGCCCTCGCTCCGGCGATGGTCAAGCGCGGAAGCGGGCACCTGCTCTTCATGTCCTCGCTCGCCGGCAAGGCTGCGACGCCGGGAACGGCGCTCTACAACGCGTCCAAGTTCGGCCTGCGCGGCTTCGCCGCGGCGTTGCGCGCGGACCTGCGCACGACGGGCGTCGGCGTCTCGACCGTGTTCCCCGGGTTCATCCGCGACGCGGGCATGTTCGCCGACGCTGGTGTGACCCTGCCGCCCGGCATCGGCACTCGCACGCCGCAGGATGTGGCAAAGGCCGTCGTGCGCGCGATCGAGCGCAACCGCGGCGAGCTCGATGTGGCGCCTCTACCGTTGCGCGTCAGCACGGTGTTCGCCAGTCTCGCCCCGGAGCTAGCCGGCAGCGTCGCGCGCAAGATCGGCTCGGAGGAGATCACGCGCCAGATGGAGGCCGGCCAGCGCGACAAGCGCTGATCGGGCCGCGGCTCAGAACAGACTTCCCTGCCACGCCGGCGTACTTGCTCCCGCACTGTCGGATGGCGTCTCGGCGGGCGGACCGACGGGTCGAAAGCCGCTCTGCATCCCTCGGCGCCGAACCAGCTTCGACAGCCGCTCGCGTTCCTCCCGGGGCGCGTAGGCGCCTCGCCGGTAGAGCTGCTCGTAGCGGGGCACGAGATCGGGCCGCTGAGCGCGAAGCCAGTCCATGAAGACCTGACGCACCTCGCCACGCAGATGCAGCGCGATCCCGCCGATGCTTGTCGCTCCCGCGGCGGTCGCGCGGTCGAGCAGCTCCTCCACCTGTCGCGGAGAATCGTTGATCCCTGGCATTAGCGGCGCGATCAGCACGCCGGTCGGAATGCCCGCGCGGTTCAGCTCGGCGACCGCCTCCAGCCGCGCACGCGGGCTCGGCGTGTGCGGCTCGGTTGCGCGCCACGCTTTCTCCTCGAGCGTCGGGATCGACAGGCAGGCGCTGAAGCTCGCACGCTCGGCGATCTCGAGCATCAGCGGCAGGTCGCGCAACAACAGCGGCGACTTCGTGAGGACCGAGCATGGGTTTGCGGCGTCGCGCAGCGCCTCCCAGATGCCCTCCATCAGCCGGTAGCGCCCCTCCACCCACTGATAAGGGTCGGTATTCGTGCCCAACGCGACGTGCTCGCGTTTCCACGACGGCCGCGCCAGCTCCACGCGCAGGACCTCGGGCGCGTTGACCTTCACGACGATCTCCTTCTCGAAGTCGCGTCCGGCGTTGAAGTCGAGGTACTTGTGGGTCGGGCGCGCGAAGCAGAAATTGCACCCATGACTACATCCCCGGTACGGATTGATCGTCCAGCGGAACGGCATCCTCGAGCGATCTGGAACTTTGTTGAGCACCGAGCGGGCGCGGACCTCATAGAAACGCGTCTCGAGGGCCTCGGGTGCGTCGAACCGGCGCACGACGGCCTCGTCGCGGTATCCGGGCAGCCGTCGCTGCTCCTCGCCCTCCAGGGTCAAGTTGCTCCATCGCACGAACATATGTTCGCATTTTGTGCGGTCGGACGGCCCGTTGGGCGCCACCGACCGTGCACGGGAGCTAGCGCACAAGGATCGCCGCGGCGACACTCGCCCGCGGGATACTGGGCGGCGGTGCCTGAGGAGTCCACGACACCCGACCCGCTCGAGCTGACGCGCAGGAGCGTTGAAGCTCTGAATCGCCGTGACTTTGACGCGGCGGCGAGCTCGTACGCGCCAAATGCCGTCTTGAAGCTGACGGGAATGGGTGCCAGCTTCGAGGGCGTGGCGGCAATTCGTCGCTTCTTTGAGGATTTCATCGGCACCTTCGCGGAGTATCAGATCGAGCTCGAGGAGGTTCTCGATCTAGGCCACGGAGTCAGTCTTGGCGTGTTTCTCCAGCAAGCACGTCCGATCGGTAGCAGCGCTAGCGTCCGGATACGCTTTGCCGGCGTTGGTGTGACGTCACAGGGCGCGGTCGCCCGGCACACGTGGTACACAGACGTCGACGAGGCCCGCGCAGCCGCCGCGCGGCTTGCTGAGTCAAAGGGGCAGGCGATATCGGCCGAGAACGTGGAGAGGCTTCTCGTCGCCTACGCTCGGTTCAACGCGGGCGAGAAGGAGCCATCCCTGGACGATTGGCACGAGGACGCCGAGTACGTCGCCTCCAGCGAGGACCCAGACTCCGACACCCATCGAGGTATCGAGGCGATCCGTCAACAGTTCGCTCGCTGGGTGATCGTTCGTCGAGGGACAAGCCGCTCGTCCTGCCGCGCCCGGTGTTGTGCACCAACACCAGTATCCGCTCGTCGTCGAGTACCAGGTACTCCTCTGGTTCCGCACGGAAGTTCGTCCAGGCGCTGAGCCACGTGCGGTAGCCCTCCGCCATCCCGGGGAGTCCGGTCCAGGTGCCAGGGTCGGGGCCGCCGGCGAGGGCGAATTCGATCTCGGGATGCGCCCACACGGCCGAACTGAAGTCCCCTCGTTCCCACGCGGCGTAGATCGAGCGCACGAGATCCAGGTTCTCCGACATCGCCTACTCCCTCGACTGGGCAAGCCGTTCGGCGGCTCCACGTGCCTCGTGCTCGTCGCCGTAGCTCGCGATTCGCTCTATCAACCCTTCCGTCCACGACCTTACACAACTCTCACACGCGTCCATCGAAGCTCTCAGACGGGGCGACGACTGCCCTTAGGTGCGTCACGCACGATGGTCGGCACAAGCCAATCGGAACGACCGAAGGAGGTCCGACGAGATGACCGTCTCCAAACTGCTCGGTGCCACGATGGTGACCGGCGCACTCGCGGCTGGAGGTGCCGCGGCCGGAATAGCCGGCGCAGCGGCAGCGCCCAGCGCCTCAAGCACCGCCACGCCGACCCCTCGACGAGCTCCACGAGCGCCTCGACCTCATCGACGCATTCGGCGCGAGCTCCCAAGCGGGAATCTGGGCCGCCTGACTGGTCGTGACAACGTTCGTCCATAGCGTCCAACCTCGGTTATCGTGCCGACCGATCGCGCCGAGCAGAGAGCTGATGGGACGCGCACTACCGCACACGGGGGAGACAAAAGCAAGCGGCAGCTCGTGGTTGTGCCGGGACGACTTCGACCGCGAACGCATGCTCGACATGGAGGAGCGCGTGCGGCCGGTAAGGCAGAGGGCGCTCGCGATCCTCGCCGTCGCGCTGATCGCGGCCGGACCGTGGCTCGGTTGGTGGCCAGCACTGTTCCTGATCCCGGCGGCGCTGTGCTTCGGCGCAGCCGATCTGTTGATGCCGCGCGTCGCTCGACCCGAGCTTCTGATGTTCGGCGCGTGGATCGGCAGCGGCGTCGTGATCGGCGGAGCCGTCGCGTTGAGCGGCGGGGCAAAGGAGCCAACGCTCGCATGGCTGGCGATCCCGGTTATCACCCTGAGCTCGCGCTTCCCCATGCGCGGCGTGGTCGCCGGCGTGTTCGTCAACATCGTGATCCTCTTGGTGGTCGCCTTCGGCGTCGATAGCCAGCGGGTCATCGACAACCCGGTCCTCGTGATCGCACCCCTCGCACTCCTGCTATGCGTGGCGGTCCTTTCAACGCCATTGATGCGCTCGGACATCCAGCACCGCAGCGACGCTGTGATCGACCAGCTGACCGGCATGCTCAACCGCAAGGCGCTCAGCACCCGCGTGATCGAGCTCGCGCAGCAGTCCGAGCTGACCGGTGAGTCGGTCGGCATAATCGTCGGAGACCTCGACCACTTCAAGATGGTCAACGACACGCGCGGCCATTCGGTCGGCGACGTCGTGCTCAAGGAGGTCGCCTACCAACTGCGCAAGCAGCTGCGCGCGTTCGACCTCGCCTATCGACTCGGCGGCGAGGAGTTCCTGATCCTGCTGCCCGGGTCCGACCTCAAGCAGTCGGCCAATCTCGCCGAGCGACTACGCGAGGGCGTGGCCGCCAACGGCGTCGCCGGCGGCGTCGCGATCACGATGAGCTTCGGTGTCGGCGCCTCCGAGCCCGGCGAGCCCTTCGACTACGCGACGGTCTTCAAGGTGGCCGACGAAGCGCTTTACCGCGCCAAGCACAACGGGCGCGACCAGGTCTGCCTGTCCGAGCCCGTCCACGCTCCTGAAGCGCTCCGCGTCCCGGCGTTCGCCTAGGCTCCCTCCGCGCCCACGCGCGCGAGCAGCAGCTCCTCGCCGGCGAGCGTCTGGCTTGTGGCCGAGTCGATCCGCACCTGCGTGATCTCGCCCGACACGGCCAGCCCGGAGAAGTTGACGACCTTGTTGTGACGCGTGCGCCCGCGTAGCCTGTCCGGGTCGGTCCGCGACGTTCCCTCCACGAGCACGTCCAGCGTTCGACCGACGAACCGCGCAGCGCGCTCGCGCGCGCCGCGCTGGACGACCTCCAGCAGGCGCTGCATGCGCTCGACCTTCACCGGATGCGGGACCACGCCATCGCTGATGTGAGCCGCCAGCGTGCCGCGGCGAGCCGAGAAGAGGAACGTGAACGCTCCGTCATAGGCGACCTCCTCGACGACCTCCAGCGTCTCGCGGAAATCCTCCTCCGTCTCGCCCGGGAAGCCCACGATGATGTCCGTCGTGAGCGCCACGTCGGGCACGTGCTCGCGGATCAGCGACACGCGGTCCATGTAGCGCCGACGGTCATACGTCCGGCGCATCGCCTGCAGGATCCGCGAGGAGCCCGACTGCAGCGGCAGGTGGATGTGCTCGCAGACGCTCTCGAGCTCCGCATGCGCGCGGATCACGTCCTCGCGCATGTCCTTCGGGTGCGGGCTCGTGTAGCGGATGCGGTCGATCCCCTCGACCGCGTCGATCGCCGCCAGGAGGCCGGCGAACGTCGGGCGCGACCCGGAGGCCGTCGCTGTCCCCGCCATGGCTCCGTCCGCCGGCAGGTCGCGGCCGTAGGAGTTGACGTTCTGGCCGAGCAGCGTGACCTCGCGCACGCCGTCCTGCGCCATCGCGTGCGCCTCGGCGACGAGCTCGTCCGGCGGCCGGCTGACCTCGCGCCCGCGCGTGGACGGCACGATGCAGTACGAGCACGCGCAGTTGCAGCCGACGCTGATCTGCATCCAGCCTTGGAAGCGGCGCGCCCTGTGCGCCGGCAGGTGGTCTGTGAAACCCTCGAACTCGAAGTAACCCTGTGCCGTCAGCGAGTCGCTCGTCAGGAACTCGGCGAGCTTGTGCACCTGGCCGGGCCCGAACGCGACATCGACGAACGGGAAGCGCACGAAGACCTCCTCCTTGACCGACTGCGCCCAACAGCCGCCAACTCCCACGATCCGCTCGGGGTGCTCGCGCTTCAGCCGCCTGGCCTCGCCAAGGTGCGCCACGAAGCGGCTGTCCGCCGACTCGCGGATCGAGCACGTGTTGAACAAGATCAGATCGGCCTCGCCGCGCTCCGGCGCCTCGCTGTAGCCGAGCGACTCGAGCATCCCCTTCATCCGCTCCGAGTCGTGCTCGTTCATCTGGCAGCCGAAGGTCGTCACGTGGTAGCGCTTCATGGACGACAGATTAGCCCCGGAG
>DATHGU010000358.1:0-4426 GCA_035317495.1 Solirubrobacteraceae bacterium | reverse complement strand
GTCGCTGCAGCGCCTGCGCTTCCCGCTCGGCGCGCTGCGCAAGCCGCAGGTGCGCGAGCTCGCGCACGAGGCCGGCCTGGCGGTCGCGCGCAAGCCCGACTCGCAGGACCTGTGCTTCCTGGCGGGCACGCGGCACGGCGACTTCCTCGAGCGCCACGGCGGCCTCGGCGCGCGCCCCGGGCCGATCCTCGACGGGCGCGGAGCGGTGCTCGGCGAGCACCGCGGCGCGCACAGCTACACGGTCGGGCAGCGCCACGGCCTGGGGATCGGCGCCGAGCACCCGCTGTACGTGCTGGCCACCGACACGCGCGCGAACACGGTCACGGTCGGGCCTCGCGATGCGCTGCTCGCGCAGAGTCTGCCCGTGCGCGAGCTGACGCTGCACCGGCAGGGCGCCTGCGTGGACGGCGTGCGCGTGCGCTCGCACGGCCGCCGCTTCCCCTGCCGCATCGCGCGCGAGCTGGACGCTGGCGAGCACCCGCGCGCGAGCATCGAGCTGCGCGAGCCGGCCGAGCGCACGGCGCCCGGCCAGCTGGCCTGCCTGTACGCGGGCGACGTGGTCGTCGGATACGGCACGATCGCCGCTTAGCGCCGGCCGGCAGCTCGGCGAGCTGAGGTTGGGCGACCTAAGATCCTTCGCGCGATGACATCCGACGAGATCCGCGAGCGCTTCCTGGCGTTCTTCGAGGAGCGGGGGCACCGGCGCATCCCGTCGGCCTCGCTCGTGCCCTCCGCGCACGACCCCTCGGCGCTCCTGACGGTCGCCGGCATGCACCCGCTGAAGCCGTATTTCCTGGGCCAGGAGCAACCGCCCGCGCCGCGCCTGACCGACTGCCAGAAGGTCTTCCGCACGGTCGACATCGACAACGTCGGCAACACGGCGCGTCATCTGACGTTCTTCGAGATGCTGGGGAACTTCTCGTTCGGCGACTACTTCAAGCGAGAGGCGATCGCGTTTGCGTGGGAGCTCTCGCGGGACGTCTTCGGCTTTCGCGCGCAGGACATCTGGGTGACGGTGTTCGAAGGCGACGAAGGCCTCGGGCTCGGCCCCGACGAGGAGGCGATTGAGCTGTGGAGCGAGGCCGGCGTGCCGGCGGAGCGCATCGTCCTGTGTCCGCGCTCGGAGAACTTCTGGCAGGGCGGGCCGACCGGGCCGTGTGGGCCGTGCTCGGAGCTGTATTTCGATCGCGGTGAGGAGTTCGGCTTACACGGCGACCTCCCGGGCGGCGAGAACGAGCGCTTCGTGGAGTACTGGAACCTCGTGTTCATGGAGTACGACCAGGAGCCGGCGCCTGACGAGCCAAAATCGGTGCTCAAGCCACTTCCCGCCAAGAACATCGATACAGGTCTCGGGCTGAACCGCATGGCCGCGATCGTGCAGCACAAGCAGTCGGTGTTCGAGACCGACCAGTTCCAGCCGCTGATCGAGCTCGGCGAGGAACTCTCGGGCCGACGCTACGGCGCCGACTTCGAGAGCGATCGAGCGCTGCGTATCCTCGCCGACCATGCGCGCGCGATGACGTTCCTGACCGCCGACGGCGTGGTGCCCTCCAACGAGGATCGCGGGTACGTGCTGCGCCGGGTGATGCGCCGCGCGATCCAGCAGGGCCGCGCGCTGGAGCTCGCGCCGGGCTTCCTGAGGCGCTACGCCCAGCTCGTGCGCGAGGTCATCGGCGGCGCCTATCCCGAGCTCCATGAACAGGCCGAGGCGACCGACATGTGGCTGTCGGCCGAGGAGGAGGGCTTCGGTCGCACGCTCACGCAGGGGATGGAAATGCTCGATGAGCGGATCGAAGAGGCGCGCTCGGCGGGCCGCTCCAGCGTGTCCGCCGCGGACGTCTTTCGCCTGCACGATACGCACGGCTTCCCCTACGAGATGACCAGCGAGCTGCTCGCCGAGCAGGGCCTCGTGATCGAGGGCGACTTCGAGGAGTTGATGGAGGAGCAGCGCGCTCGCGGGCGCGGCGCGAGCATCGGCACGAGCGTCGGCGCCGCGCTGAGCGCCTCCGGCTCCGGTTCGCTCGACGGCGGCGAGCCGACGCGCTTCACCGGGTACGAGACCGAGGTGCAGCCGACGACCGTGGTCGCCGTCCGTCCCGTCGAGGCGTCCGACGGCACGAACGGCGACGATGGCGCGTCTCCGACGCGCTTGCTGGTCAAGCTGGCGGAGTCGCCTTTCTACGCCGCCGGCGGGGGCCAGATCTCGGACGTCGGAACGATCGAATGCGAGCACGGGGATTGCCGTGCCCGCGTCGAGGATGTCCTGACGGTCGGCCAGGATCGCATCCCGGAGGTGATCGTCGAGCAGGGCACGCTCGAGCCGGGAGAGCAGGTGCTGGCGAGGGTCGATCACCTCGCGCGGCATGCGACGGAGGCCAACCACACCGCTACCCACCTGCTGCAGGCGGCGCTTCGCGAGCGCCTGGGCGGCCACGTCCGCCAGGCCGGCTCCTACGTGGGGCCGGACAAGCTGCGCTTCGACTTCAGCCACGGCCAGGCGCTCACCGAGGAGGAGCTGCGCGACGTCGAGGATCGCGTGAACGCGTGGATCGCCCGCAACGATCCCGTGCGCCCGATCACGACCACTCTGGAGGAGGCAAAGCGGCTCGGGGCGATGGCGCTGTTCGGCGAGAAGTATGGCGACGTCGTGCGCATGGTCGAGATCGGCGATGGCCGGTACTCGCGCGAGCTGTGCGGTGGCACACACGTGCGCTCGACCGCCGAGATCGGCGTGTTCCGCGTGCTCGCGGAGACCTCCAGCTCCGCCAACGTCAGGCGCGTCGAGGCCGTCACGGGGCCCGAGGCAGCCACGCTGCTGCGCGAGCACGACAGGCTGCTCGCGGCGGTCGCCGCGACGCTGCGCACGCCGATGCTCGACGTGCCGGCTGCCGTCGAGCAGCGCGAGCGCGAGCGCAGAGAGCTCGAGAAGGCGCTGAAGAGCGGCAAGGGCGCGCAGGAAGCCGCCGGTGCGATCGATTTTGATGATTTGTCGGATCGCGTGCTGAACGTTGCGGGCGCGCAGGTGCTGGCCGCCACCGTCGAAGTCCTCGACGCGAAGGCGCTTCTCGATGTCGCGGATCGCCTGCGCGGCAAGCTCGGCGAGGCGGCGATCGTGCTGGGCACGGCGGTCGACGGGCGCGCCCACCTGCTCGTCAGCGTCGCGCCGGAGCTCGTCGAGCGAGGGGTCAAAGCTGGGGCGATCGTAAAGGTCGCTGCCGAGCGTGTGGGCGGCGGCGGGGGCGGACGCGACACGCTCGCGCAGGCCGGCGGGCGCGACCCCCAGAAGCTCGAGGAGGCGATCGAGGTCGCGCGGGAGGCGATCGCCGCGTCGCTGGCCGGCTGATGCGCGTGCTGGCGCTCGACTACGGCAGCGCGCGGTGCGGCTGCGCGCTGAGCGATCCGACGGGCACGATCGTCACGCCGATCGAGCCCGTGCTCCGACCGGGCACGCGCCGCGGCCTGCTGTCGCTCGCGCAGCTCGTGCGCGAGCGCGCGGTCGAGCGAGTGGTCGTCGGGCTGCCGCTCTCGCTGCGCGGGACCGACACCGAGCAGACGCGCGAGACGCGCGAGTTCGCCGAGCAGCTCGCGAGGCGACTCGGCGGCGATGTGCCCGTGGAGATGCACGACGAGCGCTTCACGACGCGCCTCGCACAGCGCATGGAGGGCCCCTTCAGCGCCGGCGAGGACTCGCGCGCGGCCGCGCACCTGCTCGAAAGCTGGCTGACGGCCCAGCCACACTAAGGTCCTGTCCTTGTCTCGCGGCAATCGATCACAGCCGGCGCAAGAACGAACGGCAGAGGAGCGCGAGCGCGATCGCCAGGAGCGCGAACGCCGGCGCGCGCGGCGATCCGCATCGGACCCCCGCGAGGATCCACCGGCCCAGCCGCCGCCCCAGCAGCCCGCGCGTCCGGCCGAGGCCGTACCGCCGCAGGAGCACGCCCCGCCGTCAGAGCCGCAGCCGCCGTTGGAGGCCGAGCAGTCGTCCGAGCCGCCGCCGCTCGAGCCGCAGCCGGCAGTTGAGCCAGAGCCGCAGTTCGAGCCGACGCGTCCAGCCGCACCAGCGTCGGAGAAATCCTCGCCGGTTGCGCACCGGCTCGCTGCCCGGCAAGACGAGCCGGCGCAGGACGTGCCCGCGGGCGGTCGCTCGCCGCGCATGCTCCCGCCACGGCGGGGAGGGGGCGGGCGCGGTCACGGGCGTCACCGCGGCGCCGTGGGCGGGCGGCGGCTGATGCGGGCGCGCGGCGCGGCGTTGCTCGCGCTGGCGGCGGCCGCGGTGCTCGTGTGGTTCCTGGTGTCGCTGTTCCAGCCGTTCGGCGGCGCAGGCCACGGGAGGGTGATCGTGGTGATCCCCAAGGGCTCGAGCTCGAGCAAGGTCGGCTCGATCCTCGCGCACGACGGCGTCGTCTCATCGGGCTTCTTCTTCGAC
>DATHGU010000357.1:0-2649 GCA_035317495.1 Solirubrobacteraceae bacterium | reverse complement strand
GTGCGCTACACGCTTGCGGAGCTCGGCTCGGCGGACGTCGTGTACGCCCTGCGCATGCAGCGCGAGCGGATGAGCGAGACGTGGGTGCCCTCGCTGCGCGAGTACGCCTCCTGGTATCAGATCAACGGACGGCGGCTCTCGCCGCGCCAGGTGCTGATGCACCCGGGACCGGTCAACCGCGGCGTGGAGCTCTCGGGCGAGGTCGTGGACTCGCCGCAGGCCGTCATCACGGCGCAGGTCGAGGCCGGGGTCGTCGTGCGCATGGCCGTCCTCTACGAGCTGCTCTCCGGAACCAGGCCGCCCTCGCCCGCCCGCGCCGCCTCCGAGGGCGCGGGCGCCGCCCGCGGCGAGCGCCAGCCCGCGTGATGGCCCAACGACGACTCGTACACGGACCGCTCGCGCCGGTCGACCTGCTGTTGCGCGACGTCCACGTGCTCGATCCGCGTGCCGGCCTTCACGCGCGCCACGATGTGCGCGTACGCGCGGGAGAGGTCGCCGAGCTCGCCGGACCCGGGGAGCTCTCCTACGATCCCGCCGAGGAGCTCGTCGAGGGCCATGGCCGCCACCTGCTGCCGGCCTTCGTCGACCCGCACGTGCACCTGCGCACGCCCGGCCAGGAGCACAAGGAGGATCTCGAGACCGGCACGCGCGCCGCGGCCGCCGGGGGCTACGCGGCGGTGCTGGCGATGCCCAACACCGATCCCGTGCTCGACTCCGCTCCGCTGCTGCGCTCGCTGCGCGACGCAGCGGCGCGCGAAGCGCGCATCTCGGTTGGCTTCCTGCCCGCGATCACGCGCGGCCTGCAGGGCGAGCAGCTGAGCGAGATGGCCAGCTGCGCGAGGAGGGCGCCGTTGGCTTCACCGACGACGGGCGGCCCGTGCAGAGCGCGGGCATGCTGCGCAAGGCGCTGCAGTACCAGCGGCTGTGCGGCGGCGTGATCGCTTTGCACGAGGAGGACCCGACGCTCTCGCGCGGCGGCAGCATGCACGAGGGGACCGTCAGCGCCGCGCTGGGGCTCGGCGGCATCCCGACGATCGCCGAGTCGACGATGCTCGCGCGCGACGCCGCGCTCGCCGGCTACGAGGACGCGCGCGTGCACTTCCAGCACCTCAGCTGCACCGCCTCGGTGGAGGCGGTCGCCGACGCCAAGGCGCGCGGCTGGCGCGTCAGCGCCGA
This sequence comes from Solirubrobacteraceae bacterium, assembly GCA_035317495.1. Classification (GTDB taxonomy): domain Bacteria; phylum Actinomycetota; class Thermoleophilia; order Solirubrobacterales; family Solirubrobacteraceae; genus Palsa-744. The sequence goes on along the minus strand of DATHGU010000357.1, from coordinate 1,473 downwards.
GGTCTCGCCGCACCACCTGCTGCTGACCGAGGAGGACGTGCGCGGGATGGACACGCGCATGAAGATGCACCCACCGCTCGCGACCGAGGCCGACCGCCGGGCGCTGATCGAGGGTCTGCGCAGCGGCGCGATCGACTGCGTGGCGACCGATCACGCCCCGCACGCACGCGATGAGAAGGAGGTCCCTTTCGAGCAGGCGCCGATGGGCACGACCGGCCTGGAGACGGCCTTCGCCGCGCTGTACACCGAGCTGGTGCTGCCGGGCGTCCTCGAGCTGGAGCTGCTCGTGCGGCGGATGAGCGCCGCGGCCGAGCTGTTCGAGCTTCCCACGCCGCTGATCGCCCCGGGCGAGCCGGCCAACGTGACGCTCGTCGACCTCGACGCGGAGTTCATCGCCGGCGAGCGCGGCTGGGAGAGCCGCTCGGAGAACTGCTGCTTCGCCGGGCGGCGGCTGCGCGGACGCGTGCTGATGACGCTGTCCGGCGGCGCAGTCGTCTACCGCGAGCGTGCCTTCTCGGTGGTGGCCGCCTGATGGCCCTGCTCGCCCGCGATCGCGCGGCGCTCGTCGTCGTCGACGTGCAGGAGGGCTTTCGCGCCTACGACTCGTTCGCCGGCGTGGCCGCCTCGTGCGCGAAGCTGCTGGCGGGCGCGCGCATCCTCGACGTCCCGGCGCTCGTCAGCGAGCAGTACCCCAAGGGGCTCGGTCATTCGGCGCCCGAGCTGGGTATCGAGGACGAGCCGTGCATCGAGAAGACCGTCTTCTCGGCCGCGCGCGCCGATGGCTTCGAGCTCGGCGGGCGCGATCAGGCGGTCGTCTGCGGGATCGAGACCCACGTGTGCGTCTCACAGACGGTCCACGACCTGCTCGAGCAGGGCGTCGAGGTCCACGTCCCGGCGGATGCCGTCGGCTCGCGCCACGCGATCGACTACGAGCGCGGCCTCGAGCGCCTGGAGCGCGCCGGCGCGGTCGTGAGCACGGTCGAGAGCTCGCTGTTCGAGCTGCTCGGCCGCGCCGGCACGCCGGAGTTCAAGGCCGTCCAGAAGCTGATCCTGTGAGCGGATCGCGGGGAAGGCGCCCGTGAGCGAGCGCCAGGCCGGATACGTGCTGCTGGAGGACGGCACGCGCTTCGACGGCGACTGCTGCGGCGCGCCCGCGGCGGCCGTCGGCGAGGTCGTCTTCACGACCGGCATGTCCGGATATCAGGAGTCGATGTCAGACCCCTCCTTCGCCGGGCAGCTGATCGCCTTCACCTACCCGCACATCGGCAACTACGGCGTCAGCGCCGCCGCGATGGAGTCCGAGCGGCCGTGGGCACGCGCCGCGATCATGCGCGAGGCGGGCAACCGCGAGGACGCCCCGAGCGCCGAGCGCGGCTGGCTGGACTGGCTGACCGACTGCGGCGTGAGCGCGATCTCCGGCGTCGACACGCGCGCGCTCGTGCGCCACATCCGCGACGCCGGTGCGATGCGCGG
>DATHGU010000356.1:0-2183 GCA_035317495.1 Solirubrobacteraceae bacterium | reverse complement strand
GATGTCGGTCGGCGCGGCGCGACTGGCCGAGCAGCAAGCAGCAGCCTCCAGCCACGGCGACACGACGATCGCTCGCGGACACATCTGGAACAGCGGGCAGATCGTGAGCATCGCCAACGACAGAGCCGAGACCGGCGCGTGGGCGATCGTCACCCGTGAACAAACGGGCGGCTCGACTCAATACGAAGGGCTACCCGCCTCCTACCACGTCACGATCGCACGGCTCGCCCGCGTGCCGGGCGGCTACGCGGTGAGCGAATGGCTGCCTCAGAACTAAGCCGACGTCGACGCACGCGGCCTCGCTGGCTGCCGGCCGAAGCGGGCAGAACCTGGCTCTACGCCTACGCAGCCGTGTGGGCGACGACGCTGACGACGACAGCGGTGGTTGGGCTCGTCGGGCGCCCAGTTGCGGCGCCGGCACGGCGCCTGCTTGGGCTGACGTTGACGGCGCACGGCAACCCGCCCCCGCAGCTCGGGCACGTCCTGGCGCTGGCCGCCCACAACCTCCCGATCGCCTCCTGGCCGCTGCTTCTCGGCGTGCTCGGGGCTCACCATCACCGCGCGGCGACGCACGTCGCCGACGGCCTGCTCCTCGCTTGCATCATCGCCAACGCGGCGCCGGTCGGGGCCGCGCTCGGTGCATACGGGACCGCGCTGCTTCCCTTCATTCCCCAGCTTCCGCTTGAGTGGGGCGCGCTCGCACTTGGCGCGAGCGGATGGCTCGCACAGCGTCGCGCGGCACTCACGATCAGACAAGGGCTCGCCATGCTCGCGCTGATCGCTTGCGCGCTCCTGTGCGCAGCGATCGTGGAGTCCGTAGGGGTGCCGCACCGATGAATCCGAGAGGGGGCGGCTCGGAGCGCGCGCCGGGCCTCGTGCGGTCGGACGCGGGGCATCCCAGGGGACGGCGCTTGAAACGAATGTCTCAAGTACAATGGCAGTCAGCAAAACAGTTCCAGATTGCTGGGACTTTCCGGCTGGGTCGGGATTGACCTGGAGACGCTGGATGGACGACGGAGAAGGCAAGGGAGGGGCTGGAAGCCCCGGCCAAGGACCGGGAGAGGCCGTCGCGGTCGCAAACAAGGGGCGGCGCCGCTCGTTTGGGCCGCAGCGAGTCGGCGAGATCCTCGGCGAATGGCAACAGGTGGAGCTTCGGATCGCCCGCGGCTTTGCAGAGTGCCGCGACCTGAGCACGGAGCAGCTCGAGGACATCTACCAGGAAACGGCGCTCGCTCTCTACCGGCGCCCCTACGTCAGCGAAGAACACCTGCGAAACGCTCTGCGCGCCGGGATCAAGCAACGAGCGCTGCGCCTACACCGCGACGAAAGGCGCCACCACCAAATCCTCGTCCGCTGCGCGCCCGGCCTGCGCGTCATGGCCGAAGCCCAGGAGGGGCAACGAGCCCCCGAACCGGCGGTGATCGCTGACGAGGACCGCTCGATCGCTAGGGAGTTCTTGACAGAGCTAACCGAGCCCGAGCGGCGCGTGTTCGGCTGGCTCGTGGAGGGCTTGCAATACCGGGCCATCGCAAGCGCCGAGAGCATCCCCATCAACGAAGCGCGGAACCTTGCGCGCGCCTGCGCGCGAAAGCGTGAGCGCTTTCAGTTGTTGTATGACACGGGCCGGCTGTGCGGATACCGGGCGCAGACGATCCACGCGCTTCAGAACGGCGAAAGCACGAGCGAGGAGCTGGCCGAGCGAGCCTTCGCCCACCTTGAGGGCTGCGTCCACTGCCGGCTACAGCACAAGACCAACGCTAAGCGCCTGCGGCGCAGTTTCCGCGACACAGCCGCCGGGCTGCTGCCGCCGGTTCTCGTTGGTCATCTCGGATGGCTCGAAAGCCTCGCCGTGCGCGCCCGGATGCTGCTGCACCGTCTCGGGATCGACAACGCACCGCTCGGCCAGGGAGGCGTGCGCGAACGCGCCGTAGCTCTGCTCGTGGGGGGCGGCGCGGGAGCGAAGATCGCCGCCGGTGTCGTGACGGTCGGCGTCTTGGCAGGCGGCGCGGTCGCCACGCATGTTCTCCAACCGAGCACGCCGGCCAAGCACGGCCACGCTGCTCGCAGCGTCTCACCTCGGGCGCCCAGTTCACGAGCGGAGAGCGTTCCGCCGACGTTGGCCGCGCCGCGCACGAGCGCTCGCGGCAGCCTGCAGTCCTCGCGCCACCACCGGGCCAGCACAC
>DATHGU010000355.1:0-2464 GCA_035317495.1 Solirubrobacteraceae bacterium | reverse complement strand
GCCGCGCGTGACCGTGCGCGTCGGCGTGCCCCGCGACGTGCGCGTCGACTTCGAGCGGCTGCAGGCGCTGATCGCCGCCGAGACGCCGGCCCACGTGATCTCCGAGCTCGAGGTGACCGGCGCATGATCGTGTGCCGGGACTGCGGTCACAAGAACCAGAACGGCACGACCTTCTGCGACGCTTGCGGCACCTTCCTCGAGTGGGGGGGCGAGTCGGTGCTGACGGGGGCCCACCCGGTGATCCCTGCGCCCGACGCACCGGCCGATCCCGCCTCGCCGCCGCTCGCCGACGCGGCGCCCGCTCCGATTTCACCTCCACCGCCCGCGGACCCCGCACCCGAGGCGGCCGGTGCGGCGTTCCAGGCGCAGCGGCTGCCGGTCATCTCCGACCCCGGCGACGACGCGGCGCCCGGGGCGACGCCGCTCGCGCCCGCTCCAGCACCGCCATCCCGGCCGCCCGCGCCCGCCACCGAGGAGCCGAAGGCGCCCGGCGCCGCGCGGCCCGGCACGCAGGTGCTGCGCGCGATGCGCATGAAGGCGCGCCCGCCGGCGCCTCCGGCCGCGCCGCCCGCGGGCCCGAGCGCCCGCCCGCCCGCCGAGGAGCAGGCACGGCGCCCGCCGAAGCCGCCGTCGGCCGAGCCCGCCCGCCCGCAAGGGAACCCCGGCGATGTCTACTGCTCGGCCTGCGGCACGCCCAACGACCCGACCAGGAACTACTGCCGCAGCTGCGGCAACCAGCTCACGGCGGCGGCCGCGACGCCGCTCGTCGGCGCGCCACGCGCCTCCTGGTGGCGACGGCTGCTCGGCCGCGGCGGCACGCCGGCGACGCCTGCGCCCGCCGGCACGCGGCCGGCGGCCGGCAAGGGCGGCGCAGGCCGCTCGGCGAAGGGAGCGGGTCAGGGCGCCATCAACTCGGTCGCGCACTTCGGGCGGAAGTTCTTCCAGCTCGTCGCGATCCTCGGCGTCCTCGGCATCGGCGTCATCGCGATCGGCCCGTGGCGCAACGAGGCCAAGTCGAAGGTGCGCGGCTGGATCGACGATGCGCGGCGGATCGTGCAGCCGCACTACTCGAAGGTCACGCCCTCGAAGATCTCGGCGAGCTCGGCGCTCAAGGCCGACCCGCCCCAGAACGCGTTCGACGGCATCATCGAGACGTTCTGGGCCGAGGGCGCGCGTGGCGACGGCACGGGCCAGTCGCTGACCGTCACGTTCGCCAAGCCGACGAACCTCGCCCGGATCGGACTGACGCTCGGCGATCAGAAGGCGCCCCAGAACTTCGCGACGCGGCCGGTGCCGAGAACGCTCGAGCTGGTCTTCTACGACGCGAACGGGGCCGTCGTCAAGCGCGAGCCGGTCGCGCTCGAGCAGACGCCCAAGTTCCAGCGGCGCGACGCGAGCGCGAACGGTGTCACCCGCGTCGTGATCACGGTCAAGTCGACCTACCCGCCCGTCAAGGGCACGAAGAGCTCCGCGGCGATCGCCGAGGTCGAGCTCTTCACCAAGGACTGAGCTTCTCAGCCCCCCGGGGTGACGCGCGTCGCCGCGGCCGGCTGCGCGAGCGCTCCGAGCAACCGCTCGTACTCCCGCCGCGCCTGCACCGCGAGCGCGAGATCGCCCGCCTGCTCGCGAGCCGAGATCAGCACGCGCCAGAGCGCATCGCGGTGGCGATCGCGGTCGAGCCCGTGCTCGCAGGCGGCCACGGCGGCGGCTGCCTCGCCCCGCTCGAGCAGCGAGCGCGCGAGTGACTCGGCCGCCGCGCTGACCTGACCGCGCCGGCGCTCGCGCTCGTCGACGACCCACTCGGCCGGCCCGTCCTCGGGCAGCACGTCGCCCGCGCTGCCGACGTCGACCGCGCGCTGCCACGCGGCCTCGGCCGCCGCCACGTCTCCGCTCGCGCGTGCGCCGCGTGCGCGCGACAACGCCTGATCGAGCTCCGCGAGGTCGAGCTCGACATCGTCCGGCAGGGCGAGGCGGTACGCCTCGTCCTCGCGCACCACGTCGAGCGGCGCCGGCAGCACGGCGCGCAGCGAGGAGATCGCCACCTGCAGCGTGCGGCGTCCGCCGTCTGCGCTGGCGCCCGGCCAGAGCTGCTCCTGCAGCACCTCGCGGTGCACCGGCCGGCCACCGTGCAGCGCGAGCGTGCGCAGCAGCAGCCGCGCGCGGGGGCGGACGGCGGAGAGGTCGACCGGGACGTCGTCGACCGTCAACGCGAAGGCGCCGAGGCAGCGCAGGGCGACGAGCGGCTCGGCCGTCTGCACGTGCGTCCCGGGCAGGACGAGGCCGCACTCCTCGGCGGTGCTCGCCGCGAGCGCGAGGTACTCGGGTCGTCGTGCCGGCTCGATCGCTGCGAGCGCGAGGTAGGTGTAGGCGAGCGGGGCCCGCGTGTTGGCGCTGCGCGCGGTGCGCTCGGCGGCGAGGATCGCGCCGCGCGCCTCCGCGGCGCCCACGCGGGCGAGCGCGAGGG
>DATHGU010000354.1:0-7036 GCA_035317495.1 Solirubrobacteraceae bacterium | reverse complement strand
CCTCCTTCGCGGCGTCCCGCAGGCAGCATCGCAAAGGAGAGCCTTGAGCCCAGACGACACGCACCAGCGACCGGATCGCAACCTGGCCCTCGAGCTCGTGCGCGTCACCGAGGCGGCCGCCCTCGCGGCGGCTCCGCTCGTCGGTTCGGGCGACAAGGAGGCGGCTGACCAAGCGGCCGTCGATGGCATGCGCTACATGCTCCACTCGGTGCCGATGGATGGAGTGGTGGTGATCGGCGAGGGCGAGAAGGACGAGGCGCCGATGCTCTACAACGGCGAGCAGATCGGCGACGGCTCGCCGCCTGAGGTTGACATCGCGGTCGATCCACTGGAGGGCACGACGCTGGCTGCGCATGGCATGCCGAGCGCGCTCGCCGTGATCGCGCTGTCGAGCCGCGGCACGATGTTCGATCCTGGCCCATGCGTGTACATGGAGAAGATGGCGGGCTCTCCGGAGATCTCCGACCTGCTCGATCTCGACCGTCCGCTTGCCGAGACGGTCAGGCTGGTGGCCGATCGCAGGGGCTGCTCGATCGGCGACGTGATGGTCGTGGTCCTCGACCGTCCTCGCCACGAGGCCGGCATCAAGGCGATCCGTGACGCCGGCGGCCGTGTGCGGCTGATCCCCCACGGGGACGTCTCCGCAGCGCTCCTGGCCGTGACAGAGCGCTCGCCGGTCGATCTGCTGTGGGGGATCGGAGGAACGCCTGAGGGGGTCATCTCGGCGGCCGCCGTGAAGTGCCTCGGCGGCCAGTTGCTGGGCCGCCTGTGGCCGCGCGACGATTCCGAGCGACGGGCCGCGATGGACGCGGGTTATGACCTCGACCAGGTGCTTACGCGCGACGACCTGGTGGCGGGCGAGGACGTCTTCTTCTCCGCCACAGGAATCACGGACGGTGATGTGCTTCAGGGCGTTCGCTACCCGAGCGCAGGTGGCGCGACGACGGAGTCTCTGGTGATGCGTACGCGTTCGGGCACGATCCGGCGGATCAGGGCCACGCATGACCGCGCGAAGCTACGAGCCGTCGGCGGCGAGCGGTTCTAGGAGATGGATGGCCAGATGCGGATCACGGCGCCAGTCGCCGCACGCGGGATTCCGCAAGGTCCAGGCGTTGGAGCGAGCGCAGGAAGCTGCGGGTGATGATCACGTGGATGCGCGACTGGGTCCCATCGTAGAAACGCCGGCCGAGCCCGGAGGCGATCGAGGGATAGAAGTTGGCGACCTCGACCTCCACCCGCAGGTGCGTTCGCGTGGCGTCTGCGCCAGGGCTTCGCCTCACTTCGATCTGCAGATATCCACCACGATCGCGCCCCCGTCTCGCCACCAGCAGGCCGCCCGCGATCCGCCAGCGCACGAGCCCGTGCAGGGAGTCCAACTCGTATTCAGGGGCCTGGAAGGTGAGCAGCTTCACTGGCCGTGCGAGCAGCACGATCGCGCGCTCGTGCTCGCTGTAGCAGACGTGGATAGCGCCCAGCGTGACACGCGATAGAAACCGCCAGTACGTGCGCGCCAAGCGCTCCAGGTGCGCCGGAGACCAGATCCGTTCGAGTGCTTCAGTCGGCAGGGACAGTTCAGCCGTCTGCGTCGAGCGCACCGCGCCGCTCGGGTTCTCACGTGAAGTGGAGCTCCGTTGGTCGGTGATCAAGACCTCCGCGCCCGGCCGCTGCCGGGCCTCATGACGCCGCCGTCGCAGGCCAGCGAGGAGGGCGAGCACGACCGCCGTGGCGGCGGCTGCCACCGGCACGATGCATCTACCGCTCATATCCGCGGAAGGCTATCTGCGGTCGGGCTGCCCGGGCGTCCGCAGGGGGCGGCGCCGCCGGCAGGAACGCCGGACGGCCGGATGCACGGGTGATTCCCTAGAGCAAGCGCTCGCGTCCTCGGTTGCTGCTATTCAGAGGTATGTGAGCGGCGATCTCGGCATGGGGTTCAGCCCGCGCGCGCGCCCGCTGGCCGACGCGCCGATCGAAGCCCTTCTTACAAGGGCCGACGAGCTGGCGAGACGGTGGGCGATCACGCTCATCCTCGCGCGCCCGCTGGAGGGAATCGGCGAGCTTCCCCTCAACGACCTGGCGCGCGAGGCGCCGTTACTGTGCGCCCAGGTCGTTCGCGCGTTGGCGTCTGATGCAGAGCTGGAGCGGCTCGCTGGCGGACAGATCGGCGAGGTGGACTCGCACGCCGCGACGCTCGGCGAGCTCGCCGGTGCGCAGAGCGCGCAGGCGGCTGTCGCCGCCGCCGAGTCATTGCGGGGCGTGATGTGGGAGGCAGCGCTGGAGGAGTTGCGCTGGCCCAGCTTGGATCGACCGGCCGTCCGCCAGGTAGCCGATCTGGGCGATCGGTTGGCGTATGTCTGCGCGACGGCCCTCGCCGCGACGCTCGCGCGGGGACCTGCCGTGCAGGCGCGCCCTGCATCGCCGGGATCGCCGGCCGGCGGCCGCGATGAGGTGATCTTCAACGGTGAACGCCCCCCGCCCGGGCGGCGCGGGATCAGGGTGGTCGACGAGCGGGAGGGGATCACCACGGCTGCACGGCAGCCGGCGGCGGGGGCGTCCGCTCAGGCGCGGGTCCGGGGAGCGGCAGGCCACGCCGTGGACACTCGCCGCGTCCGACCGCCTGCTCCTTCACACGATGAGCGGGTCCCGGACGCTCCCCTCAGATCACCGGGCCGCCCCGACCAGGACGCGCAGCCCCCCTCCGATCACGAGCCGATCCAGGCGCGTCCGTTGCCGTGGGATATCCCGCTGGGTGCCGAGCGATCGGAGGGGCACGCGGCGTCGCAATCGCAGCCGCGGCAGTTGGACGTGTGGATCTCCGACTCCGCCGCCGACGGCGATGATCGGGTGATGCGCATCAGCCGGCGGCCCCGCGCCTCGACTGATGAGCCGGCCTAGGCTCAGGTGGTCGCGGCGGCCCCGCCGGTGGCGGTAACGGCGGGAGCTCCGGGCGGCAGTCCGAGCGTGCGAGTGTTCGGCACGCTGCCGACGATCCGCGTGTGGATGCGCGCGGTGTCGGCCATCCCCAGCGCGTGTGCGGCTTCGAGTGTCAGGTCCCATTGGGCGCCGTTGTGCGCGTATGGCCCCCGATCGATCACGGGAACCGTCACGGCGTGGCCCTTGTAGCCAAACCGCACGAGCGTGCCGCAGGGAAGCGTGCGGTTGGCCACGCCAACGACGGAGGGCGTCAGCGTCTGCCCGCAGGCGGTCGTCTGGCCGTAGAAGCCGGGACCGAACCACGTCGCAAGCGCCACCTTGTGGATCGTCGGCGCGGGGGCGCTGGCGACACCGCCGGCGGCGGTCACGGCGCTCGCCGCGGGCGCTGTCGCGCACGCCGCGACGGCAAGCAGGGCAAGCGGGTATGTCTTGGAAAACCGGATCCGCATCAGCGTCTGCGCCTACGGGGTGAGCTGACGGGCTCGCGCCATCTTTGGTAGCGCTACGGCCTGGCTAGGCCGATTCGCCCCGGCGAGCCGAACGCTTCCGGCCCGCATTGGGTCCCCCGTCTCCCGCGACCTGGGTCACAGGAGCTCGGCGTGGCCGCAAGTATACAGAACCCCGGGCGGGTGTCCGGGCGCGGGATCGTGTCCGTGTCCGCGGGGCAGATCGTGTGCGCGTCCGCCGCGCCGAGCGCGCGGCGGACACGCCGCTCAGGACAGCGGAAGACGCGAGACGAGGTCTTTGAGCACCCGCTCGCCCGTCGACAGCCCGGCTTTTGCCAGCTCTCCGACGATCTCGGCCGCCGTGGCGACGAGCTCGGCGCTGCCTGGCGGCGGCACCGACCCGCTGGCCGTTTCGGCGTCGCTCTCGAAACCCTGGCGTGGTGCGGCGTCCGCCTGCACCGGCGCGCGCCTTCTCGACGTCGAGGGGCGCCGCTTGGTGCCGCCGCGGCCGCTCGATGCCTTGGCCGTCGCGCGAGCGCGCGGTGACCCATCGGGTATCCCGACAGCAGCTTTGCCGGCCGGCCTGCCGGTTGCCTTGCCTGGCGGCTTGGCGCTGGGCTTCTCGCCCCGTCCGCTGGGGGGGCCAGACTTGCGGATGCCATTCGCGGCGCCGGCGGCGTTGCGCGCTGCGGCGCGGCGCGCGCTCGAGCGCTGCGGGCGCGTGCGTGGAAGGTTGGCGAGCACGCCGCCATCGTTCTGCGGTGCTCTGCGGGCGTCGTCGCTCGTGTCGGCGTCGATCACGGGGCACATCATTGCTTAAGGGCGGCGGCGGGAACATCGACAGCGACCGTTGTGATCGATCGCGATGACGCGTTAGCATGGAGGTCTGCAAACGAAGTGAGAGCTGTAACGTTGGGTGGACCTCCGCCGTATGTCCCACGGAGGGGCTGTCCTCAGCCGTATCCGGCAGGGCCTCGGCGATGGGCGCCGGTTGTCGACCGACGGAAGAAACGGGAACAGATGTCAGTAGTCGAGCTGCAGGAGCTGGATGAGGTCAAGGGCCTGCTCGCGAAGGGCCAGCAGGTCGGAGTGCTCTCCTACACGGAGATAACGAAGGCGATGTCGGAGCTCGACCTCGACGAGTCGGACGTCGAAGAGCTGCACGGGTTCCTCGAGAAGGCGGAGATCGAGCTCGTCGAGGACATCGACCCGGCGACCGCCGCGTCCTCGCAGGTCGAGCGCGCGCCCGACAAACGAGGCCGGCGCAAAGCGAAAGCCCAGCTCGACCTCAAGCCGGACATGACGACCGACTCGCTGCAGTTGTTCCTCAAGGACATCGGCAAGGTGCGGCTGCTGACCGCACAGGAGGAGGTCGATCTGGCGAAGCGCATCGAGCGGGGCGACCTCGATGCGAAGCAGAAGATGGTCGAGTCGAACCTTCGCTTGGTCGTTTCGATCGCCAAGAACTACCGCAACCAGGGCCTGCCGCTCCTCGACCTGATCCAGGAGGGCACACTCGGTCTTGTGCGGGCGGCGGAGAAGTTCGACTATCGCAAGGGCTTCAAGTTCTCGACGTACGCGACCTGGTGGATCCGCCAGGCGATCGCGCGGGCGCTGGCCGACAAGGCGCGAACGATCCGCATCCCCGTACACGTCGTGGAGAAGCTGAACAAGATCGGACGCGCCGAGCGCAAGCTCGTGACTGAGCTTGGCCGCGAGCCGACCGCAGACGAGATCGCCGACGTGACGGGCATCGACCCCGAGGAGGTCGACTCGATCAAGCGCTCGGCGCAGGCGCCGGTCTCGCTGGAGAAGCCTGTCGGCGACGAGGAGGAGTCGGAGTTCGGGCAGTTCATCGCCGACGAGCGAGCCGAGTCCCCCTATGAGCGCGCGGCGGAGATCCTCACGAAGGAGGCTTTGAGAGAGGCTCTGGAGAATCTCTCCTATCGCGAACGGCGCGTGCTCGAGCTTCGCTACGGGCTCGGCGGCGAGCACCCGCGTACGCTCGACGAGGTGGGGCGCACTTTCAACGTGACGCGCGAGCGCATCCGCCAGATCGAGAACCAGTCGCTGAAGAAGCTCCAGTCGCTAGCCGAGGCGCAAAAGCTCCGCGACGTCGCCTGACGGCGGCTCGGCCCGCCTGACTACGTCCTCGGTCGCCCGCGTACGCCACGCTCCCTGCGTCCTTGTCAGGCGACCCGATCCGCTCGTCAGGTGGCGAGTTCCCGGCGCCGGATAAGTTCGTCCAACGGCTCCATTGCCGCTCAAGCCTTCGGCGCCAGTTGCCGATTGGGTGGCAATGATCGACGTTCAGCAGTCGCTGCGTGAGCTGGTGGAGAAGAACGGCTCGGACCTGCACCTGAAGGTGGGGGCTGCGCCGTTGTTTCGCGTCAACGGCGAGCTTTCGGTCGAGGAGGGCGCCGAGCCGCTCAACGCGCAGGACACGGAGGGCGCGCTCAAGCAGCTGCTCACCGACGACTCCAAGCTGGAGGAGTTCGCGAAGGAGCATGAGGTGGACTTCTCCTTCGAAATACCCGATGTGGCGCGCTACAGAATCAACGCTTTCCAGCAGCGTGGCGTGATCTCGATGGCCTGTCGGGCGATTCCCCACAAGATCAGCACGATCGAAGAGCTGTCGCTGCCCGATGTGGTTACGGCACTGGCCGACGAGGAGCGCGGGATCGTGCTGCTCACGGGGACCACGGGCTCGGGCAAGTCGACGACGCTCGCCGCGATGATCGATCACATCAACCACACCACGAGCAAGCACATCGTGACGATCGAGGATCCGATCGAGTTCGTGCACGCCGACAAACGCTCGGCGATCAACCAGCGCGAGGTCGGCATGGACACGGCGTCGTTCAAGCGGGCGCTCAGGCGAGTGCTGCGCCAGGACCCGGACGTGATCCTGATCGGCGAGATGCGCGACGAGGAGACGGTCCAGACGGCGCTGTCGGCGGCCGAGACCGGGCACCTCGTGCTCTCGACGATCCACACGGTCGACGCGACCGAGTCGATCAACCGGATGCTGGACTTCTTTCCCCCTCACCAGCACGCGCAGGCGCGCAGCATGATCGCGGGCACCGTCAAGGGCGTCATCTCGCAGCGGCTGGTGCCGGGAGCCGAAGGCGGCCGTGTGGCTGTCTGCGAGATCCTGCGCATGACCGGGCGGGTGCGCGACATGATCATCGACCCGGCGCAGACGGGCAAACTGGTCGAGGTGATCGCGTCAGGCGGCTACTACGGGATGCAGACGTTCGACCAGGCTCTGTTCGGCCACGTGAAGGCCGGGCGCGTGAGCTTCGAGGATGCAATGCTCGCCGCCTCCAGCCCGCACGACTTCAAGCTCTTGATGCAGGCCGAGGGCCGCAGGGGCACGACGATGGAGGATGTGGCCGCCGCCGAGCATCAGCGCGGGCCGAGCGAGCCCTCGCCGGCGGCGCCGTCGCCGGGCGCGCCGTCTTCAGGCGCTCCGTCTCCAGAGGCGCCCTCGTCTCCCGGCCGCCCGCCGCTGACAGTCGCCTAGCGGCTGGCGATCAGACTGCGAACGCCGACCCGCAGAGGGCCGGCTTGATCGAGCGGCACGCCTCAATGGCTCGATATCGTGTCGGGAATGGTCCCATTGGCGGTCAACGGACCGGCTCTCATGGGGGTCGTGC
>DATHGU010000353.1:0-7940 GCA_035317495.1 Solirubrobacteraceae bacterium | reverse complement strand
AAGACACCGCGCTGCTGGCGCAGGAGATTGAGGAGGTCAGCGGTCTGTCGAGGTTCGCGCTCGCCAGGGAGGTGCTCAGGGCGCCCGAGCTGTTGACGCTGCTGCCCGCCGTTGCGCTCGAGACGCAGCTCGCGATGCTGGTGGCGTTCGCGCCGCTGCGCAGCACGTCGCTGTGGACGCTCGACGACGCGGAGCAGGTGACGTGCGTGCGCCACGTCGGTGAGGGCACCCCTTCCCGAGGCGAAAAGGAGCTGGCGCGGCAACTGCTCGGCGGAGAGGCCAGCGAGCCGAGCCCGCGTCGCCTGCTGCTCGGCCTGCCGGTCGGCCGCTGGCAGCAACCGCTCGCGGCATTGGTCGGCTCTGCCAGACCTGGGATGCGCGACGGCAGTCAATCCTTCCTTGCAGAGGCCGTATCCATGCTCGGCGCGATCCTCGAGCGCGACGCTCTGCTCGCCGGCAACGCGGCGTCCGAGCGGGCCCTGGTCCAGTCCAGCGAGCGCAAGCTCACCCGCTTGGCCTTCGATCTGCACGACGGCCCGATCCAGGACATCGCCCTGCTGGCGGAGGACATACGTCAGTTCCGAGACCAACTCGAGAGCCTCGCCGGGAACCCGCTGCATCGGGAGCGCGTGCGAGGCCGACTTGATGACCTCGATGCTCAACTTGGGGCGCTCGACGTCGAGCTGCGTCGGATGTCGAGCGAAGTTCATGGCGCTTCGGTCCTGCTGGACCGGCCGTTCACCAAGGCCTTGCGTGACATCGCCCAAGCGTTCGCAGCCCGCACGAACATCGAGCCCCGCGTCACGCTCGCGGGCGAGATGTCGATGCTCTCGGTGTCCCAGCAGATAGCTCTGCTGAACATAATTCACGAGGCGCTCACCAACGTCCGTGAGCACAGCAACGCAACGGAGGTGCAGATCGCCGTATCGGTCAATGCAAAAGGTGTCGAGGCGCAGGTCCTCGACGACGGTTGCGGCTTCGACCTCGAGGCCACCCTGATACGTGCCGCGCGCAAGGGACGCCTTGGCCTGGTCGGTATGCATGAGCGCGTGCGGCTACTGGGTGGGCAGTGCCGGATCGAGAGCCGCCCGGGCGGGCCGACGATCATCTCCATCGCGCTGGAGCGCTGGGAGCCGCTCGTCCACGAAAATCAGCTGGCCCACGTGTCGACGTAGCCGCGGCTCGAAGCTCAACGCGCGGCAGCGCGGCCCCGGCGGTTAGCCGTCGCGTGCTGCTGTCGATTCGTAGCTCAGGGTGGAGGTCTGATTGGTGGTCGTCTGGCCTCCGCTCGTGCTCACCTGCGGCGCGTCATCCGAGGTGCTCGGCGAGCCTCCGCCGTCGCTGCCTGCGCCGCTCGTGCCCGTCGCCGTGAGGACCGAGCCGTCGCCGCTCGCGCTGCCGCTCGAACGACCATCGCGACTGTCCGAGCCGCCTGAGGAGCCGCCTGAGGAGCCGCCTGAGGACACTTGGACATCGCGCGTCGAGCTTTGCGTCTCCGCGCGGCGTCGAGCATCGCCCGATACCGCCTCCAGCTCGTGCCCACCGGTGGCGCCGCGGTGCTCGCGGCGATCTTGACGCCCGGTCCGCGCCGGGCCGTGGGATCGGCGCCCGACGCGGTGGTGGACGCTCTTCGAGCCGCCTGCCGTGCCGATCTGCGGGACGGCCGCGACTGCGGCGGCCGCCGCGGTATCGCCCTGCTCGGAGGACCCGCCGCTACTGCTCGCAGATCCGGCAGCCACGTGACCCCCGGCCGCGTGGCTGCTTGCGTGCTGCTGGCGATCGACGACGCTCGCGCCTGTGACAAGCGCGCCGGCGCTGACGGCGACGACGGCGCCCTTGACCATCAGGCCCGCCATGCCGGCGCCGCCGGCGCTCGCCGTCAGCTCGGCGAGCCGTTCGGCCGTCGGCCCGCCGGCTCCCCCGCCGCCCGATGCCCAGGCGAGCAGCGGCGGAGGCGTGAGCGCCGCCGCGGCACTGCGCAGCGTGGACCTGGCCCGATACAGCAGGCCGCGCAACGCGCCGTGTGAGATGCCGAGTGCGCTGGCGACCTCGTCGTGGCTCTGTCCGTCGAAGGCCGTCAGGAAGATCGCCTGGCGCTGCATGCGCGGCAGGGCGGCGACGTCGCCGAGCGCGTCGCGCACCGCGATGCGGCGCTCGAGCTCGGACTCGCCCACCGCGACGGTCCCGGCCCGCAGCGCATCGGTCAGCTCGCTGTGCGGCCGCTCGGACGCGCCGCGCACGGCATTGATCGCCGCGTTGTGCACGATCCGATACAGCCACGGCTTCAGCTCGCGCACGTCCGAGCCCCGGGCCAGGGCCAGCCAGGCCTGCAGGAGCGCCTGCTGCAGCACGTCTTCGGCGCGCGCGTCGGACAGGCCCATGTGGCGGCAGTAGCGCAGCAGCGGGCGGCGGTAGCGCTGCACGAGCGCCTCGAAAGCGCGCTCGTGTCCGTCCCTGACGAGCGCCGCGAGACGCTGGTCCGATTGGGCCGCCAGCAGGCGGATTGGGATTCTGGGACTCATCTGGCCAGTAACGGAGCTAAGCCGACACCGCGTTGACCCGCCGCGTCGAGTAGCTCGACGGCCGCTTGCCAGCGGCGGGGCTCGCCACTGTAGACGCCGTAACGGCCAAATACTTCACGCGCTGGACGAAAAACCCTCCTCCGAGCGTGCGGAGGGGCGGCCCGCAACGGGCCGCCCCCGATCCATCTCCGCTGTGACGGTCGACTTTGCCTGACCGGCTCTCCTAACCGAGCTCGATCTTGTGCCAGACCGCACCCGCGCTGCTGATGCTCAGCTCGGCCTCTTGGACGACCGCTCGCGTTTCGAGCGCTGCCGTGGTGCAGCTCTGCTGCGCGCCTTGCTCGTCGTCTCCCTGGTCCTCGCCCTGGTCGTCGCCCTGCTCATCGTCGCCGCTCTGGCTGCCCGCCTGCTGCGAGCTTGTGCTGGTGGAGCTGTCATGCCGGTCCCCGTCGTCCCCGCCGTCGTGGGAGCTAGCCGAGGCGGTCGGCGCCGGCGACTGGCACTCCAGCTCGGTCTGTTCGGTGACCTTGCCGCTGACGGTCGATTTGTCGGCGAGCGTGATCGTCAGCACGCCGCCCGTGAACGAGGCGACGGTCCCCGCCGGGCTGGACGGGGTCGCGGGCGATGACGCGCTCGAGCTCGGCGTGGACGCCGTGGCAAGCGTGCCAAACCGCACGATGTGCGCATGCCGGTGATGGCGCTTGTGGCTGCTCGCGCGGTGCGAGTGGTGACGCTTTCCGTGCTGCGCCGACGCGACGCCGGGTACGGCGAGGGCGAGCGCGGATGAGGCGACTGCTGTGAAAAAGACCCGTCTCATGTGAGACCTCCTGGGGCGTGGATCGACGCCCGGTTGGTTATGACTGCATTGAGACACGGCTGGGCGCTCGAATCTCACGCGCCTCGAACAAATGTCCGCCAAGATGTGGCGTCAATGGCGATGCCGAGCGCGGTGGTCTTCGACAACGACGGTCTGCTGCTCGACACCGAGGAGGCCTGGACGCGCGCGGAGCGAACGCTCTTCGCGCGAGTCGGCCGAACGTTCACGATGGCGCACAAGCGCACGCTGATCGGCGCCTCGCGCTCGATGGCGGCGGTCAAGCTGGAATCGATGCTCGAGCGTCCGGGACAGGGAGAGACGCTGATGGACGAGCTACACGAGCTCGTGATGCATGAGGCGCTGCAGGGTGTCGAGCCACGCCCCGGCGCGCTCGAGCTGCTCGCGCGGCTGACCGACGCGGGAGTGCAGCTCGCGGTCGCCTCGAACTCCGAGCGCGAGTTCCTCGAGCGCACGCTGGCGGGCGCAGCGCTGCTGCGCGACGGCCCGTTCGCGGTGATCGTCTCCGCAACCGGGATCGAGCATCCCAAGCCGGCGCCCGACATCTACCTCGAGGCCTGCCGGCGCCTCGGCGTGGAGCCCGTCACGGCCGTTGCGCTGGAGGACTCGCCGATCGGCGTCGCCGCGGCGGCGGCCGCCGGCATGTTCGTGATCGGCGTCCCGTACTTCGCCGGCGCGCAGATCCCGGGCGCCGGCCTGCTCGTCGACAGCCTCGCCGATCCGGCCGTCGCGAAGGCGCTTGGCGTGCCGGCCGTGGCTACCTAGGTGTAGTTCCTAAGGACGTTGGATCGCTCCGATGCTCGACCGACACTCCGGCGCGCGCGGCGCCTGAGCCGCCTACACGACCTGCAGCGCCAGCGCGACGGCCAGCATCGCGCTCGCACCCGCGACCGACGCGGCGGACCGCCCGTGCGCCACTCGCACCCTGCTTCCGAGGCGCGCCGCGCGCTCGCGCAGCCAGCTCAGCGAGCGCGGTTCGCCGCAGCGCTCGCGCCAGCCCTCGAGCACGCGCTCGAGCCGCTCGCCGTCGGCGACGCTCGCCAGCACCTCGACCTGACCGCCGCCCTGCTCGGCGGGGCCGAGGCGCACGAGATACAGCTCGCCCGTGTCGCCGACCCACGCCGCGCGATGCAGCGGGCCCTCCGGCTCGTCGCGCCACCACAAGCCGACGTCGCGCTCGCGCGAGTGCACCCGGCGCGGGTCGGCGGCGTAGAAGTCCCTCAGGGAGCCATAGCGTGGGGACCGTGGCCTGCGCCGCTGCCTGCGATTGGTCTGTTTCATGCGGCACCACCGAGGTCGAGGAGGAACTTGCTGCGCTACAGCCTCCTCGCCACGTCTAAACGCCGGATTAGTGCGTGCGAAGTATTTCCTGCGCTCGCACTTACGCCTGCGCTCGCGCGTACGCTCGTGCGCGGCCTTCCGCGCCCAGAGGCCGCCGGTCCACTTCGGCCCGGTGACCTCTGGGGATCGCGCAAGGGCCGATCAGGGGTTCAGACGCTTCTTCAGCGCGCTCGCCGCGGAGAACTTCGCAGCCTTGCTGGCGGCGATGTTGATCGTGGCTCCCGTCGACGGGTTGCGGCCTAGCCGCGCAGCGCGTTGGCTGACGCTGAACTTGCCGAAGCCGGCAAGCGCGACCTCACCCCCGGCGGCCAGCTCATCGGAGATCACGTCGATCGCGCTCTCCACCACCTGTCGGGCCTGGCTGGCGGCCAGTCCATTACGCCTCGCGACCTGCTCGGCCAGCTCGTTCTTGGTCATACCACTCCCTTCTCGGGTGTCGTTACTTCGAGCAGGCTAACCGCTAGTGAGGACGACGGAACCAATAAACGCGGGATATCCGCCCCGCGGAGCCCCTAATTTCCGGGGAACTTGATCGGCGGAGCCGTCCTCAGCGGGCCGCTCGGGGCCTTTTCGGGGGCGATCCTAGCGCCCCGGCGGGCAAGCGTGCCGGCCGCGCACGCGGCCCACACGGCGGCCAACCAGGCCCCGCAGGCGAGGCCCACGTGCACCCAAACGAGCTGCGTCGGCAGGTGCGTCTTGTACTGGTCGAGGCCCACCACGCCCTGCAGCGCCAGCAGCACGCAGAGCACCGTCAGCGAGCGCCGCACGAGCGGCTCGGCGTCGCGGCGCCGGGCCATCCACCAGACGGCCACCGCTGCCAGGGCGAAGGCCAGCGCGATCTCCCCATGACGGTGGATCACGAAGTCCATCGTCCCGCGACCGTCGAAGCTCAAGCGATTGATCCGCTGCCCCGGCGATCCGCCCGCGTGCGGCCCGGCGGCCGTCGCGGCCGTGCCCGCGAAGATCGTCAGCGCGCCAAGCGCCACGAGCGCCCGCACCGAGAGGACCAGCGTGCGGTCGGGCACGGACCGGCCGGCGTGCGGATCGGCCCCGTTTGCGTTCGCGACGTCGCCGTTGCCGGCAACCGCCGGCTGCGCCGGCTCGTGACTGCCGGCAACCGCGGGCTGCGCCGGGTCGTGGCCGCCGACGATCGGAGATCGGCGCGCGTACCGGTCAGCAGAGGGTCGCGCGCGCCAGGCGAGCACCGTGGCCGCCAGCAGGATCAGCATGGACAGCGAGAAATGCGCCATCACGTAGCCGTAGTCGAGCTCGCCACGCACCGTGAAGCCTCCCAGCACCGCCTGGCCGATGACGCCCAGCGGCAGCAGCGCGCCGAGCCACATCAGGTCCCGCCGGTAGGGACGGCGGCGCAGCGCCAGCAGCCAAGCCGCGCCGGCCGCCAGCGACACCGGCGCGGTGATCACGCGGTTGGAGAACTCGATCACCGCGTGCGTGTTCAGCGGCGGGTAGGCGTTGCCGTAGCACTTCGGCCAGTCCGGGCAGCCGAGCCCCGAGCCCGTCAGCCGCACCGCCGCGCCGCTCAGCACGATCAGCGTGAGCGCGCCCAGCGCGATGTACGCCGTGACGGCGTACTGCCGCGGCGTGACCGTGTAGCCGTTCGTGCGCTCGCGCAGGCGCTGCAGACGTCGACGCATCGCCCTAAGTCTGCCAAGTCGCGAGCCGCCGGTCAGCCGCCCGCCAGCCAGCGCTCGGCGGCGGTCATGTGTCCGCCAGCCAGCGCTCGGCGTTCTGATCGTGGATCTCGCGCAGGATGTCCTCCAGGCCGCGCGTCAGCGACCAGCCTGGATAGTCGCCGACGAACGGGCGCAGGTCGCTGATCCACCAGCGATGGTCGCCGAGCCTGTGCTCCGCGCTGAGCGTCCAGTCGAGCTCGCGGCCGGCGACCTGCTGGCACAGCTCGATCGCCTCGAGCATCGAGCAGTTGCATGCGCGACCGCCGCCGATGTTGTAGACGGCGCCGCCGGCGCGCGGCGAGCGGTGGAAGGCCGCGAATGCCGCGACCAGATCGGCCGAGTGGATGTTGTCGCGAACCTGCTTGGCGCCGTAGCCGAACACCGTGTAGTGCTCGCCGCGCACCGTCGAGCGCATCAGGTAGGAGAGGAAGCCGTGCAGCATCGCGCCAGCGTGGTTGGGCCCGGTCAGGCAGCCGCCGCGAAACGAGACCGTCGGCAGGCCGAAGTAGCGGCCGTACTCCTGCACGAGCAGATCGGCAGCTGCCTTAGACACGCCGAACAGCGAGTGCGTGCTCTGGTCGATCGACATCGACGTGTCGATGCCCTCGTAGAACGGGTGATCCTCGGGCAGGTCCAGGCGCCGGGGGAGCTCGATCAGCGGCAGCGAGTTGGGCAGGTCGCCGTACACCTTGTTCGTGGAGCAGTGCACGAACGTGGCGCCGTCCGCGTGCCGGCGGGTCGCCTCGAGCAGGTTCAGCGTGCCCAGCGCGTTGACCTCGAAGTCGGTATGCGGGTCCGACGCGGCCCAGTCGTGGGAGGGCTGGGCCGCTGCATGGATCACCAGCTCGACCTGGCCGGCGTCCGCGAACACGCGCTCCACGGCCTCGCGGTCGCGGATGTCGATCGCAAGCGAGCGAAACGCCGCGGGATAGCGCGCGAGCAGCGAGTCGGTCGTGCGCGCCGTCGATGCCTCGAGCCCGAAGAAGCTCGCGCGCATGTCGTTCTCCAACCCGAGCACGTCGAGGCCGAGCTCGACGAAGTGCGCGACCGACTCCGAGCCGATCAGGCCTCCCGATCCGGTGACTATCGCGGTCGGCATGCTTGCGCCCGGAGCATCGCAATCGCCGGCGGGCTCACGCGCCGCTGTATGAGAACGGCAATTCGTCGGCGACCTCGCGCAGACGCGGTGCCGAGGAGTCGCGCTCGGAGACGTTCAACTCGGCGACCGGCAGAGGCCACGCGATATCCAAATCAGGATCGTTCCAAGCGATGCCCCGCTCCACCGCAGGGTCATAGTAGGCGGTCTGCTTGTAGATCACGTCGGCAACCTCGCTGAGCACGCAGAAGCCGTGCGCGAATCCGACCGGCAGGTACAGCTCGCGCATGCTCTCGTCGTCGAGCTCGACCCCCGCCCACCGCCCATACGTCGGCGAGCCCCTGCGCAGGTCGACGCCGACGTCGAAGATGCGCCCGCGCGCGCAGCGCACCAGCTTGGCGACGCCCGGGCCGATGTGGAAGTGCATGCCGCGCAGCACCCCGCGAGCCGAG
>DATHGU010000352.1:0-2792 GCA_035317495.1 Solirubrobacteraceae bacterium | reverse complement strand
CCGTCGACACGCTCGAGCTGACGCTGGCGGCCGCCACCGGCATGATCGCCGGCGTTCGGTTCAACCGCGAGCGCATGCGCGAGGCGGCGTCCGACGAGCTGATCGCGGCGACCGACGTGGCCGACCTCCTCGTGCGACTCGGCGTGCCTTTCCGCGAGGCGCATGGCGTCGTCGCCGGCCTCGTGCGCACCGCGCTGGACAGCGGCACGACTCTTTCGCAGCTGTCGCGCGAGGATCTCGCGGCCCACAGCGAGACGCTCGCGGCCAACGCCGAGCAGTTCCACGACGTGCTCGCGCAGGTCTCGTGGCTCGAGTCGAAGGTCTCCGAGGGCGGCACGTCCTCGCCGCGCATGCGCGAGCAGGTCGCCGCGGCGCGGGCGGTGCTCGATGACCGCGCTGCCGGCTGACTTCTACGCGCGCCCGGTGCTCGAGGTGGCGCCCGACCTGATCGGCTGCACCGTCGAGCACGGCGAGACGGCGGGCGTGATCGTCGAGACGGAGGCATACCACGAGAGCGAGCCGGCCTGTCATGCATACGTCGGCCTCACCGCGCGCACCGAGACGCTGTTCGGCGAGCCGGGGCGCGCCTACGTGTACCGCTCCTACGGTATCCACGCCCTGCTCAACGCCGTCTGCGAGCCGGTGGGCGTTGGCGCTGCTGTGCTGATCCGCGCGCTCGCGCCGCTGACCGGCACCGAGCTGATGCGCGCGCGCCGCGGCCTCGACGGGCTCGCCGGCCATGCGGCTGCGGGGAGCGGATCACTTGACCGCGAGCTCTGCTCGGGACCGGGCAAGCTCACGCAGGCGCTCGGCATCGAGCTGGACGAGAACGGCACGTCGCTGGCGAGCGGCCCCGTGCGGATCGGTGCGCGCGCCGGCGAGTGGCGCGAGCCACAGGTTGTCGCGGGCTCGCGCATCGGCATCAGCCGCGCGGTGGAGCTGCGCTGGCGGTTCTGCGCCACCGGCGATCCCAACGTGTCACGTCCACGCCCCTAACCGCCGGGACTGACCCCGCCGGTGGGCGACGGCGAGGCGGGGGGCGGCGTCGCGGGCGTGGGCGAGGGGCTGGCCGCCGGCGGAGTCGAAGCTTCGGGAGCGGCTTCGGGTGCAGCTTTGCTCGAGCCGCCGCCCGCTTCACCGCCGGTGTTCGGCGCTGAGCCTTTGCCGCCGCCGTTGTTCGAGCCGCCCGGGCCGCCCGGCGAGCCCGAGCGTCCCCCGGACGACGCGGACGGGCCCCCTTCGGATGTGGTCGTGCCGGAGCCTTCACCGGATTCTTCTGCGCCGGTCTTGCCGCCCTTGCCGGACTTGCCCGCGGCGGCCTTTTCGGCGCGGTTCTTGTCGATGCTCATCGCGTTGACGATGAAGTTGTGCCAGATGAGCGCCGGGAACGTGCCGCCGAGCACGGGGCCGCCGTTGAAGGAGGTTGTCATCGGCACGAGGCCGTTGGGGTAGCCGACCCACACGGCGACCGTGTAGCGGCTGTCCCAGCCGACGAACCAGGCGTCGCCGTAGTTCGACGTCGTACCCGTCTTGCCCGCCGCGAACTGGCCGGTCGCGGCGGCGCGCCCGGTGCCGTACTGGAGCACGGTCTGGAGCATCGAGGTCTCGGTCGCGGCGACGCTCGCCGGCAGCACCGGCTTGGTCGTGACGCGATTGACGTCCTTGTGGTTGCCGTCGGGCAGCGTGCGGACGCCCGCGTCGACTTCCTGGATCGCGACGGGCGCGCCGCCGTTGGCGAGCGTGCCGCTGACGCGCCGCCCGCCGTGCGCGATCGTCTCGTAGGCGTGCGCCATGTCGAGCGCCGTCACGCCGGTCGTCAGCCCGCCGATCGTCATCGCCGGGTTGGTCGAGAGCGGCGTGGTGATGCCCATCCGGCGGGCGAGGCGCGCGATCTTGTGCGTGCCTACCTTCAGGCCCACTTCGGCGTAGATCGAGTTGTCGGAGTAGGCCGTCGCGCCGGTCAGCGTGTTCGAGCCGGTGTAGTTGCCTTCGTCGTTGTGCACGACGAATTTTTCCTCGCCGCGCGTGTTCGGCACGATGAAGGTCTTCTGCTTCGACGTCCACGTGGATTCGGGCGAGATGCCGGCCTCGAGCGCCGCCGCTAGGTCGAAGGCCTTGAACGACGAGCCCGGTTGTCGCTGTCCGTGGATGGCCAGGTTGAACGGGCTTTCGTTGTAGTTGCGCCCGCCGACCATCGCGCGCACCTCGCCGGTGGAGTTTTCGATCGCCACGAGCGACGCGGTCGGACCTTCGCCGCCGAGGTACGCGTTGACAGACTGTTCGGCGGCGCGCTGCAGCTCCAGGTCGAGCGTCGTCTTGATGCGCAGCCCGCCGTCGAACGCGCGCGGCGCGCCGTAGCGTTCGATCACCTGCTGCTGCACCCAGCTGGTGAAATAACCCGCGTCGATGCCTTCGATTGTCGGCTCGCGCGGCGCCTGCACGTCCTTGTCGGCGGGCAGCGCCTGGGCGGTGCTCTGTTCATACACGGCGCGCGTGAGGTAGCCCTGCTCGAGCATCTGGCGCAGCACGATGTTGCGCCGCGCGCGCGCGGCCATCGGATGGCTTGCCGGGTCATTCGCGGTCGGCGACTGGATGATGCCGGCGAGCAGTGCCGCCTCCCACGGCTGCAGCTGTTCGACGCACAGCTGATGGCTGGGCAGCCCGCAGCCTTCGTGGTTGACGTCGCGCCCGAAGTACGTCTGTGCCGCCGCCTCGATGCCGTAGGCGCCGTTGCCGAAGTAGATCGTGTTCAAGTACGCCGTGATGATCTTTTCCTTCGACCACTTGTGCGA
>DATHGU010000351.1:0-2045 GCA_035317495.1 Solirubrobacteraceae bacterium | reverse complement strand
CGCGAGTACGCCGTGAACGGCTCCTGGCACATGCTGCGCGAGGGCGCGCTCGCGGTCGATGCAGTGCGCGAGCTGATGGGCGAGACGCGCTGAGCACGCGATCCCGTCGTCCTGCTAGCCTCGTGAAAGCTGCCGCGACTGGCGCCTGAGGTGGGATCGACCACCGGGGAGCGGCCAGCCAAACCCGCCGCGCGCCTGGGCACCACAAGTCGTCATCGCCTGCTCAAGGAGGGCGCCGTGTCCGAGCTAAGCCCCGATTACTTCAACCGCCCGGTCAGCGAGGTGGACCCCGAGATCGCCGACGTGCTGCGCGGAGAGCTCGAGCGCGAGCAGCGCACGCTCGAGGCGATCGCATCGGAGAACTTCGCGCCGCGCGCCGTGCTCGAATGCCAGGGCTCGGTGCTGACGAACAAGTACGCCGAGGGCTATCCCGGCCGCCGCTACTACGGCGGTTGCGAGTGGGTCGACATCTCCGAGCAGCTCGCGATCGACCGCTCGAAGGCGCTGTTCGGAGCGGAGCACGCGAACGTCCAGCCGCACTCCGGCGCGCAGGCGAACGCGGCCGTCTACCACGCGCTGCTGGAACCGGGCGACACGATCATGGGACTGTCGCTGTCCCACGGCGGCCACCTCACGCACGGCATGAGGATCAACGTGTCGGGCCGCCTGTACGACATCGCCCCGTACGAGGTCGATCGCGAGAGCAGCCTGATCGACATGGACGAGGTGGCGCGCATCGCGCGCGAGCGTCGCCCGAAGATGCTGCTGGCCGGCTGGTCGGCCTATCCCCGGCAGCTCGACTTCGCGCGCTTCCGCGAGATCGCCGACGAGGTCGGAGCGCTGCTGATGGTCGACATGGCGCACTTCGCGGGCCTCGTCGCCGCGGGGCTGCACCCCAACCCGATCGAGTTCGGCGCCGACGTCGTCACGACGACCACGCACAAGACGCTCGGCGGCCCGCGCGCGGGGGTGATCTTCTGCAAGCTCCAGTACGCGAAGAAGATCGACTCGGCCGTCTTCCCCGGTCAGCAGGGGGGTCCCCTCGAGCACGTGATCGCGGCCAAGGCCGTGGCCTTCAAGATCGCCGCGAGCGAGCTGTTCGCCGAGCGCCAGCAGCGCACGCTCGATGGCGCTCGAGCGTGGGCGCAGGAGCTGCTGAAGGCCGGCCATGGCGTGAACGTGCTGACCGGCGGGACCGACGTGCACCTGGTGCTCGTCGACCTGCGCGACTCCGATCCGGCGCTGACCGGAAAGCAGGCCGAGGATCGCCTGCACGCGATCGACATCACGGTCAACCGCAACGCGGTCCCGTTCGACCCGCGCCCGCCGATGGAGGCCTCCGGCCTGCGCATCGGCACCCCGGCGCTCGCCACGCGCGGGCTGGCGCTCGAGGACTTCGTCGAGGTGGGCAAGATCATGGCAACCGCGCTGACCCCCGAATACGAGTCTCGCGCCGGCGAGCTGGCCGGACGCGTGAGCGAGATCGTGCAGCGCTACCCGCTATACGAACAGATAGCTCAGGCCGGCGTCCAGCCGGCCCTTTGAAGCCGACGAGCGTCCTCGTGGCGCACGTGACCGGCCCCGATGGGCCTCTCGGCCGACGTCCAGCCGGCCCTCTCACTGAGTGCGCCGCGCCGGTGGGTGGCGTGCGACCCCCATGCCTGCGATGCTGTTTGGCGTTCGATGGCGCATCTAAACGAGCTCGACGCGCTGTATGCCTTCCTGGTGGCTGCCGCCGTGACCGCGCTGCTGACGCCGCTCACGAAGCGCTTCGCCCGGGCCGTCGGCGCGATCGACGAACCGCGCGAGCGTGGGCTGTCCGAGAGCGCCACGCCGCTGCTCGGCGGCCTGGCGATCTTCGCGGGCGTGGCCGTCGCGGGCTTGATCTGGCTGCCCGCCGGCTACGCGCAGGAACATCAGCTGTGGCACGGCGTGCTGCTGGCCGCCGCGGTGATCACGCTGGTTGGCGCGCTCGACGATCGCTTCGACCTGCCGCCGTTTGTGAAGCTCGCCGGCCAGGTTCTTGCGGCGGTGATCGTCGTGCA
>DATHGU010000350.1:0-2341 GCA_035317495.1 Solirubrobacteraceae bacterium | reverse complement strand
CGGCACCTCGTCGGCCTCCACGACGGTCCCCTCGAGCGCGCCGTGCGCGACGTCGAGGTCGCTGACGGGCTCCTCGCGCAGCAGCTCGCCGGTCTCGTCCTCGAGATCGCCCAGCACGATCCCCTGCATGCGGCGCAGGATGCGCAGGAAGCCGGTGCGCGTCCAGTTGACGCCGACGTCGCCGATCAACAGCCGCGACTGGGGAACGAGCACACCGGCGGCGACCAGGAAGGCCGCCGAGCTCGCGTCGCCTGGCACCCGCACGCTGTCGAGCAGCAGCTCGTCGGCGTTGACGACCGTCACGTGACGGCCGTTGCGATGGATGCCCACGCCGGCGTGCAACAGCATCCGCTCGGTGTGATCGCGGCTGCGCGCCGGCTCGCCGAGCGTCGTCGCGCCGTCGGCGGCGAGCGCCGCCAGCAGCACGCAGGACTTGACCTGCGCGCTGGCGATCTCGAGCTCGTAGGAGATCGCCCGCAGGCGCGCCCCACGTACGCTGAACGGGGGAAAGCGCCCGTCGCGCGCGCTCAGCTCGGCGCCCATCTGGCGCAGCGGCTCGGCGATCCGGTCGACTGGCCGGCGGCGGATCGACTCGTCGCCGTCGAGCGTGAACGAGCGCCCCTCCTGGGCGGCCAGCCATCCGGGCAGCAGGCGCAGCAGCGTGCCCGCGTTGTGAACGTCGATCGGCGCGTCCGGCTGGCGCGCCTCGCGCAGCCCGGTGCCGCGCACGACGATCTCCTCGTCGCGCAGCTCGACGAGCGCGCCTAGGGCGCGCACCGCCTCGAGCGTGGCGTCGGTGTCCGCCGCGTGCAGGTAGCGCTCGATGCGCACCGGCTCTGCGGCCATCGCGCCGAGCAGCGCGGCGCGATGGGAGATCGACTTGTCCGCCGGCGCGCGCAGCTCGCCGCTCAGCCCCCGCGCGGGCTCGAAGCGCAGGTTCATCGCGCCACCACGATCGGCGCCGCGCTCATAGGGCAACCTCTCTCATGCGCGAGCCACCGGGAAGCCGAGGCCGGCGATCAGCTGCTCCGCGCGCGCGGCGTGCTGCTCGCCGCCGATCCACAGAGCGACGACCCCCTGGCGATTGTCCTCGGAGGGCGACAGGGCCATGTCGAGGATGTTGACGCCTGCGCCGCCGAGCGCCAGCGCGATCTCCGCGATCACGCCGGGGCGATTGGGCACCGAGGCGCGCAACTCGCTGACCGGGCCGCCAGCCAGCCCCGCGCCGAGCAGCTGCTCGCGGTCCCCGCGAGCTCGCTCGTTCCAGGCGGTGACGGCCTGCGGATCGGCCGCCGCAAGCGTCGCGCGCACCCCCGCGAGGCGACCTGAGAAGTCATCGATCTCGGCGATCAGCGCGTCGCGGTTGGACATGTAGATGTCGGTCCAGATGGCGCTGTTGGCGCCGGCCACGCGCGTCGCGTCGCGGAAGCTCGGCCCGACCGCCGGCAGGCGCCCGTGCTGGCCGATCTCGACCGGGCCGCGACCGGGTCGGCGCCGCTCGCCGACCAATTGCTCGCCGCTCAGCGCGCTGGTCGCCTGCGCCGCGAGCAGGTTGGCGAGCACGTGCGGCAGCTGCGAGACGGCCGCCATCAGCCGGTCGTGCGTGTCCGCGTCGATCGCCGTCGGCTGCGCGCCAATCGTCGTCAGCAGCCGGTGCAGGCGCTCGTAGAGCACGCCGGCGGTGCTGCCCATCGCCGGCGTCAGATACCAGACGGCGCCATCGAACAGGTCCTCGCGCGCGTGCTCCACGCCGGCGGTCTCGGCCCCGGCCAGCGGATGGCCACCGATGAAACGCTCATCGACCGCGGCTGCGGCGACCACGCGCTTGGTCGAGCCAACGTCGCTGACCACGCAGTCGGGACCCGCGTCCTCCAGCGCTAGGCGCACCGTCTCCTCCAGCGCACCCACGGGCGCCGCGACGAACACGACGTCAGCGTCGCGCACGGCGCCCGCCACATCTGTGGCCGCGGTGTCGATCGCCCCGAGCTCCAGCGCGTTCGCGAGGACCCGCTCGTCGGGGTCATAGCCACATACCTCGGCATTCGCGCGCCGGCGGGCCGCGAGGCCGATTGAGCCGCCGATCAGCCCGACCCCGAGCACCGCGATCCGCATCCGATCAGCGCTGCGCCGAGTGCGTCCGGGTGGCGTTGCGATCGCGGACGGATTGAGCCAAGCCCTCCAGCACCTCGACGGTTGTCTCCCAGCCCACACACCCATCGGTGATTGACTGGCCGTAGCACAGTTCGACATCCGGGCGCAGATCCTGTCGGCCTGCGACGAGGAACGACTCCAGCATCACGCCGACGATGGCCTCGTTGCCGAGCGCGACCTGCCTGCCCAC
>DATHGU010000349.1:0-3514 GCA_035317495.1 Solirubrobacteraceae bacterium | reverse complement strand
CGCCGTGATCGTCCGGCGCGCGCTCGAAGGCGCAAAGCCGGGAGCGATCATTCTGATGCACGACGCGGGCGGCAACCGCTCGCAGACGATCGCCGCGCTTCCCGAGGTCATCCGTCAGCTTCGCGCGCACGGCTTTCATCTCGTGACGATCCCGCAACTGCTGGCCGACGACCCTCCGCCTGCCGGCCAGCCGCTGCCAACGAGCCTCAGCGGCGATTGATCGGCGCCGCGGGCTCGTAGGGCGCGACTTCGATGGACGTCGAGACTCTGAAGGGTCGCCGTGAGGATCGCCGGCGGGCGATCCGCCGGCAACGCCGCCTGGCAGCCGGTCTGCTGGCAGCGATCGTGGCGGCTGCGCTGATCGCGGTGCTGCTGGGAGGCTCCGGCGGCTCGCGCAAGTCCCCGCCGGCCGGCGGGCTTGCGGCACGCTCGGGCGGCGCGGCGCCGAAGACGAGAAGCCCCCATGCGTCCCGCCCGGCGAGCAGCGCGGTCCCGACCGGCCGTCCCGGCACGGTGGCCGTCCCAATCCTGATGTACCACGTGATCGCCGCGCCGCCAGCCGGCGCTCCTTTCCCCGGCTTGTACGTAACGCCGGAGCTGTTCGCCGCGCAGATGCAGGCGCTCAAGCGCGCGGGCTGGACGGCGGTCACGCTCGACCAGGTCGAGGGCAACTGGCGCAAGGGCCTGTCGCTGCCCGCAGGCAAACCGATCGTGCTGAGCTTCGACAACGGCTACCACTCCCAGTACTCCGAGGCCCTGCCGGTCCTGCGCAGGCTCGGCTGGGCGGGCGATGAGAACATCCAGCTGACCGGCCTGCCTCCCTCGCAGGGGGGGCTCAGCGACTACGAGATCCGCGGCCTGCTCGCCGCCGGCTGGGAGCTCGACACGCAGGGCATCAGCCACGCCGACCTGATCGCGCTCGACGCGCGGCAGCTGCGCGAACAGGTGGCGGGCGCGCGAGCGACCCTGCGCCGCCGCTTCGGGGTGGCGGTCAACTGGTTCTGCTACCCCTCCGGCCACTACGACGCGACCGTGCTGGCCGCGGTCAAGGCGGCCGGATACCGGGGGTCCACGACCGTCGTGCCCGGCTGGGCGCGCCCGGCCGACGACCCGTACCGCCTGCCCCGGCTGCGCGTGCTCGGCGGCACCGCGCCGCAAGCGCTGCTCACGCTGATCGCGGGCATCCGCGACGACCCGCCCGCGCCGCCCTCCTACAACGGCACATGAGGCTCACGGCTCCTGTGGGGACGCCTCGAAGCCTCTCCAGCTGAAGCGCTGGCGCACCGGCACGGCTGATGGCGGGCGCGTAGAAACGGGCAAGCGGCGAACGGGTCTCGAACCCGCGACCTCGAGCTTGGGAAGCTCGCGCTCTACCAGCTGAGCTACCGCCGCGCTGCGCAGATGGTACGTCACCGACCTCTACCCTTGGAGGCCGTGAAACGCCGCGCCCTGCCGATCCTCGCCTCGCTCGCCGGAGCGTCCCTCGTCGGGCTGCTGATCTACGGCGTCTCCGCGCAATCGGCCAGCCGCACGCTCGACGAGCTCGTGGCGCGCGGTCAGCGTCCGGCAGCGCCCGAGGCCTCTCGCGCGCTGCCCGCGCTCGGCGCGCACGGCGACGGCTCGCTGGCCGCCTACCGAGGGAAGGTAGTCGTGCTTAACTTCTGGGCGTCCTGGTGCCAACCGTGCCAGACCGAGGCGCCGCTGCTGCAGCGCGCGCAGGGCAAGCTCGCGCGCGCCGGGGGCACGGTGCTGGGCGTGACCTATCTCGACGCCTCGCCCGACTCGCGACGCTTCGTCGGTCGCTACCACTTGACCTACCCCAACCTGCGTGACAACGACGGCGTGTTCGCGCATTCCTACGGCACCGATCAGCTGCCCGAGAGCTTCGTCGTGAATCGCCGCGGGGAGATCGTCGCAATCTCCCGCGGCGAGCTGAACCAGGCCTTTCTCGACCGCGCGATCAGGCTCGCGCAGAGCTCGTGAGCGGGCGGCGGCGTCCGGGGCAGTCGCGCCGCCTGCGCGCCGTGCTCGTCGCGCTCGTGCTCGCCGCGGCCCTGGTGGCGGCGAGCGGCGGGGCGCCGTCCGCAGATATGCCGGAAGCGCGCGCGGACGCGACCCACCCGCGTGCCTCGCTGCCCGTGATCGAGCGCCAGGTGATGTGCGTGACGTGCAAAATCCCCTTGAACGTCGCCCAGTCTCCACAGGCCGACCGCGAGCGGGCGTTCATCCAGTCGCTGATCGACGAGGGCCGCGACGAAGCGCAGATCAAGAGCGCGCTGGTCGACCAGTACGGACCGGCCGCGCTCGCTCTGCCGAGCGACCACGGCTTCGAGCTGGCCGCCTACCTGGTGCCTTTGGCCGCGTGCCTCGCGCTGCTCGCAGCGCTCGCCGTCCTGTTGCCCCGCTGGCGGCGCCGCGCACGCGAGCAGGCGGCCGTCGAGCCGACCGTGCAGACGCTCAGCGCGACCGACGCCGCACGCCTCGACGCCGATCTGACGCGCTTCGACTGAGCGACCGCCGGGGTTCCGCTACATCACCTGCGGCGTGCTCACGCCGAGCAGGTTCAGCGCTCGCGCGATCGTGCGCCTGCTCGCCACGCACAGGGCGATGCGCTGCGACTCGACCGCCGCCGGCTCGGCGCCGACCACGCGGCAGTCGCGATAGAAGGCGGTGAAGCCCTGTGCAAGCTCCAGCGCATACGCGGCGACGCGATGCGGCGCCCGCCGCTCGGTGGCGCTCCGCAGCTCGACGGGAAAGTCCAGCAGCAGCTTGATCAGAGCCCGCTCGGATGGGTGCAGCTCGTGCTCCGACGTCGCGGTCAGCGGCTCTGACACCGCCGCCGCCACTCGCTCCGGACCCGCCTTCGCGAGCACAGAGACGATCCGCGCGTGCGCGTACTGCACGTAGTAAACGGGGTTCTCGTTGGACTGGCTGCGCGCCAGGTCGAGGTCGAGGTCGACCGTCGTGTCGTGCGATCGCGCGAGCAGGTACCAGCGCGCGGCGTCGACTCCAATCTCGCCGACGAGGTCGTCGAGCGTTACAAATTCTCCCGCGCGCTTTGACATCTGCGCTCGCTCGCCCGAGCGCACCAGGTGCACGAGCTGCATGATCAGCAGCTCGAGCTCCGTGGGGTCGCCGCCGAGCGCCTCGTAGGCCGCCTTCATGCGCCGCACGTAGCCGTGATGGTCGGCCCCCCACACGTCGATCTGGCGTTCGAAGCCCCGCTCGCGCTTGTCCTGGTGGTAGGCGATATCCGAGGCGAAGTAGGTGTGCTCGCCGTTGGAGCGCACCAGCACACGGTCCTTGTCGTCGCCGAACTCGGTGCTGCGCAACCACAGGGCCCCCTCGCTCGTATACGTGTGCCCAAGCTCCGCCAGCAGCGACAGCGCATGCGCTACCGGGCTCGGGTCGCCTTCGTGCAGTGCGCTCTCATAGGTCCAGCGATCGAAGTCGTGCACGCCGAAGGCCGCCAGCGAAGTCCGGATCTCGTCGATCATGACCGCCACGCCCGCGC
>DATHGU010000348.1:0-2003 GCA_035317495.1 Solirubrobacteraceae bacterium | reverse complement strand
CGGTTCCACCTCGAGGTGACAGCCGAGCTGGCCGGCGAATGGATGCAGATCCCGGCCTATGGCGAGGAACTCGAGCGGCTGGCCGGCGAGGGCAGCGCGGCGGCGCTGCTCGCGCAGGTGCGCGCCGCCGAGCGAGACTCGGCGCCGCTCGCCCGGGAGCTCTTCTCGCGCTGGCTGGAGCGCGTCGTCGGGCTCGAGGCGACGGCCTGAGGCGATGAGACAGGTCGTTCTCCTGCGCGGCATCAACCTGGGCGCCCGCAACCGCATCGCGATGCCGCAGCTGCGCGAGCTGCTGAGCGGCGCGGGCTTCGAGGATGTGCGCACCTATCTGCAGAGCGGCAACGTCGTGCTCGGTAGCGATGCCTCCTCCAAGGAGCTCACGTCCCGCTGCCAGCGGTTGATCGGCGCGCGCTTCGGACTGGAGATCGACGTCGTCGTGCGAACGCGCGACGAGCTCGCGCAGGTCGTGCGGCGCGATCCGCTCGGCGAGATCGCAAGCGAGCCAAAGCGCTATCAGGTGAGCTTCTGCGCGGCCGAGCCCGATCGGGAGATCGTGCGCAAGCTCGCGGCGTGCGCCGTCGAGCCGGAGCGCTTCGTCGCTATCGGCCGAGAGCTGTACGCCTGGCACCCCACCGGCGTCAGTCGCTCGAAGCTGTGGGCGCAGCTGGCCGGCAAGCGGCTCGGGGTAACCGCCACGGCTCGCAACTGGACCACCGTCGCGAAGCTGCTCGAGCTCGCCGACGCGTAGTCGATCGGCCGCTGAGCCGATCCGCGCGGCGGCGCGCGATACTGCAGCGCATGGCCTTCGCTCCGCCCGCACGTCATCTGCTGCGCGCCCGCGACCTCGCCGATGCCCGCTACTTCGAGCCGCTCGGCGTCGATGACCTGGCGCGCGCCGCCGGCCTCTCGCGCGCGCATTTCAGCCGCGAGTTTCGCCAGGCGTTCGGCGAGTCGCCGCACGCCTACCTGCTGACGCGCCGCCTCGAGCGCGCCGCGTCGCTGCTGCGCGGCACCGACCGCTCCGTGGCGGATATCTGCCTGTCCGTCGGCCTGCAGAGCATCGGCTCGTTCACCACGAGCTTCACGCGCACGTTCGGAAGATCGCCGACGGCCCACCGCGCGGCGTTCCCGCCGGCCGCCAACCAGGCGCGCGTGCCGACATGCATGCTGCGCGCACGCGGCCGCCCGCAACACCGCACGTTTCGAGAAGACAGCGGCCCGCCGCGGACCTAGCATGGCCGCGCAATCGTTACTCGAGACAAGGAGCATCCGATGATCAGATTCGCCAACACTCAGCTATGGGTCGACGACCAGGACGAGGCGCTCGACTTCTACACGAAGAAGCTCGGCATGGAGGTGCGCGCGGACGTGACGCTCCCCGAGGTGGGTGACTTCCGCTGGCTGACCGTGGGCCCCGCCGACCAGCCCGACGTCGCGATCGTGCTGATGGCGATCCCCGGGCCGCCGCTGATGGACGCGGACACGGTCGCGCAGCTGCGCGAGCTGATGGCCAAGGGCTTCGCCGGGACCGTGTTCCTCACGACCGAGGACTGCCAGGCCAGCTACGAGGACCTCAAGCGACGCGGCGTGGAGTTCACCGAAGCGCCCGAAGAGCGCCCTTACGGGATCGACTCGGGCTTTCGCGACCCCTCCGGCAACTCATTTCGCCTGACCCAGGTTCGCGAGCTGGCGACCAACTGAAGCGACATGCGCGACCCGCAGATCACGGTTCGATGGGCCGACGATCCACATGACGTCAGCGCCGCCCTCGCCCTACGCGAGCAAGTGTTCTGCGGCGAACAGGGCGTACCCCCGTCTGTCGAGATCGACAGGCTCGACGAGCGGGCGATGCACGCGGTCGCGCTCGCGCAGGCGCGCGAACGCGGCGCGCGCCGTGCTCGCCTGGCGTCGCAGCTCGGCGCAACCGCGCTCTACGAACACGCCGGCTTCGCGGTCGAGTCCGAGCCGTTCAAGGACGCCGGCATCGACCACGTCTGGATGGG
>DATHGU010000347.1:0-4585 GCA_035317495.1 Solirubrobacteraceae bacterium | reverse complement strand
GCGAGCTCCTTCGCCGAGGTCTCAAGCGACGTCCTGGGCACGCCGCTGGCGCTCGTCTCGGCAAAGCACGGCTTCGAGGCCTCGCCGCGGCGCCTGCTCGTGATGGGCCACATCGACGAGATCGGCCTGATCGTCACCCATATCGACGACGAGGGCTTCCTGTGGTTTCGCGCGGTCGGAGGCTGGGACGCCCAGATCCTCGTCGGCCAGCGGCTGGTGATCGACACGCGAGAGGGCCCCGTGACGGGCGTCGTCGGCAAGAAGCCGATCCACCTGCTGCGCGAGGAGGAGTCCAAGAAGGTCGCCGACATCCGCGAGATGCACATCGACATCGGCGCGCGCGACGGCGAGCAGGCGCGCGAGCGCGTGCGCATCGGCGACGTCGCCGTGATCGACGCGCAGCCCGTCGAGCTGCCCAACGGGCGGCTGACATCGCGCGCGCTCGACAATCGCCTCGGCTCGTATGTCGCCCTGCAGGCCGCCCGACTGGTCGCCGAGGCCGGCGGTGGGGAGTGGGAGCTCGCGGCGGTCGCCGCGACGCAGGAGGAGATCACGTTCGGCGGCTCGCGCACGAGCGCCTTCGCGCTGGCGCCCGACGCGGCGATCGTCGTGGACGTCACGCACGCGACCGACGCGCCGGGCATCGAGGTCAAGGAGAGCGGGAAGCATGCGCTGGGCTCAGGAGCAGTGCTGAGCCGCGGCTCGACGCTCAGCCAGGCGCTCTTCGAGCTGCTCTTCCAGACCGCCGAGGCGGAGAACATCCCCTTCACGCTGGAGGCCAGCGCGCGCGCCACCGGCACCGACGCCGACGCCGTGCACCTCAGCCGCGGCGGCGTCCCCACGGCGCTCGTGTCGATACCGATCCGCTACATGCACTCGCCTGTCGAGCTCGTGCAGCTCGACGATGTCGAGGCATGCGCGCGGCTGATCGCCGCCGCCGCGCTGCGCCTGCAGCGCGAGAGCGGCTTCGCCGGCTGAGCTCAGGCCGCTCCGAGCTCGGTGCTGGGGACGATCTCGTAGGGCTTGCCCGGCGATCCGCCGATCGCCAGCATGCGCAGGCCCTGCGGCCCCGCGTAGACCTTGCGCCGAGTCTCGGCGCCGACGCGCACGAAGGTGTCGCCGTCGAGCTCCACGCGCTCACCCTCGATGTCGATCCAGCCCGAGCCGCCCAAGGCGATGAAAACCTCCTCCTGCGCGGTCTCGGCGTGATCGTGCTCCGGGTAATCGGAATAGTCGGGCGGGAGTTGGATGACCTGCATCCCAAACGCCGTCACTCCCAGCTCGGCGCGCGCCTTCACGAACCCGCCCTGGAATCCGGCCTCCATGTCCTTGATGTGCTTCGCTGTGTAATCGCTCATTAGTCGACACTAACCGATCGGCCTGGGCAGCACGATCCCGAGCTGGCGCGACTGCGCAAGGACCGAGCCGTCGCTCGCCCAGATCACGCCGTCCTCCTCGAAGAAGCCTTCGTGGATCAGCCCCGAGCGAAAGCGCGCGAAGCACAGCTCCTCGGGATCTGGCTCAGCGCTTCGCGGCATCGACGTGCGGAAGTGGATCGTCAGGTCGATCGTCGGTGTCGTCGATGGCTCGGTCAGGCGGATGAACGGCGGCGAGAACAGTGCGTCGCTGAAGAAAGCCAGCGATAGCGCGTCGATCGCCCGCGCTTCGGCTAGGCCCAGCCATGAGCCGATTTCCATCGGCGCGTCCGAGCCTTGGAAGGGAACCGCGCCGATGCGCGGCTGGACGATCAGGTGGCTGGTGAACGGCGGTGCACCCTTGAACAGCGGTATCCCGGGCTTGCGCTCCGGGTCCTGCGCGGCGACGTCGGGCATCGGCAGCTCGGCGATCTCGGGCGCGTCCCACGCGACCGAGAACGCCGCGAGCGCCAGCGCGACCAATCCGCCGTCCTGCTCCATGCGCGCCGACAGCGTGCTCAGCGAGCGACCCTGGCGCTCGATCGTCGCGTCGATGCTCACGGGCCCCGGCTGCGGTGCCCGCGCGTAGTGGATCGTCAGCGAGCGCGGCGCGCGCAGCGGATCGGCGACCGCCTCGATCAGCGCGCGCAGCAGCATCGCCGCGAGATAGCCGCCGTGCGGCCCGCGCCCGGCGCGCCACCGGCCAGAGACATCCGCAACGAACTGCGCCGCACCGCCGGCGCCGCCGACTGAGCGCGACAGCAGCCGCACCGCCGTGTCGCGGTCGAAGGCTGTCAGCGTGGCGCTCGTCCCCGCAGCGCTCGCGTCAGCCACGGACCAGCCGCTTGTACGTGATGCGATGCGGACGGTCGGCCGCGTCGCCGAGGACGGCGCGGCGATGCTCCTCGTAGGCCTCGAAGTTGCCCTCGAACCACGTCACCTGCGAGTCGCCCTCGAACGCCAGCACGTGCGTGGCGACGCGGTCGAGGAACCAACGATCGTGCGAGATGATCACGGCGCAGCCGGGAAACGCCAGCAGGGCGTCCTCGAGCGCGCGCAGCGTATCCACGTCGAGATCGTTCGTGGGCTCGTCGAGCAGCAGCAGGTTGCCGCCGCTGCGGAGCAGCTTCGCCAGGTGCACGCGGTTGCGCTCGCCGCCCGACAGCTTGCCGATGGGCGCCTGCTGGTCGGTGCCCTTGAAATTGAAGCCGGACGTGTACTGGCGCGAGTTCACCACGCGGTCGCCGACCTGCAGATGGTCCAGGCCGTCGGAGATCTCCTCCCACACCGTCTTCTGCGGATCGAGCGAGTCGCGGGACTGGTCGACATAAGCGAGCTGGACCGACTCGCCGAGCTCCAGCGTGCCGGCGTCCGGCGACTGCTCGCCGGTGATCATGCGAAACAGCGTCGTCTTGCCCGCCCCGTTCGCGCCGATCACGCCGACGATGCCCGCCCGCGGAAGGTCGAAGGAGAGATCCTCGATCAACAGCTTCTCGCCGAAGCCCTTGCGCAGGTCCGTCGCCGTCAGCACCTTCTCGCCGAGCCGCGGCCCGGGCGGGATATGGATCTGCACGTCCTCGAGCTTCACGTTGCGCTCCTCGGCGAGCAGCTGCTCGTAGCGCGCGAGCCTGGCCTTCGACTTCGTTCGTTTGCCCTTCGGGTTGGTGCGCACCCATTCGAGCTCCGCCGCGATCGTCCGCGCGCGACCTTTCTCCGAGCGCGCTTCCTGGGCTAGGCGTACCTGCTTCTGCTCGAGCCAGCTCGAGTAGTTGCCCTCGTATGGGATGCCCTTGCCGCGATCGAGCTCGAGGATCCAGCCGGCCACGTTGTCGAGGAAGTAGCGGTCGTGCGTGACGGCCACCACGGCGCCCCTGTACTCGGCCAGATGCTGCTCCAGCCACGCGACCGACTCGGCGTCGAGATGGTTCGTGGGCTCGTCTAGCAACAGCAGGTCGGGCGCGCGCAGCAAGAGGCGGCAGAGCGCGACGCGGCGGCGCTCGCCGCCGGACAGCGTCGCGGCCTCGGCGTCGGGCGGCGGCAGGCGCAGCGCGTCCATCGCGTACTCCAGCTGCGTCTCGAGGTTCCACGCGTCGGCGGCGTCGATCTTCGCCTGGATGTCTCCGAACTCCTGCGCGGTGTCATCGGAGTAATTGGCAGCCAGCTCGTTGAAGCGGTCGAGCAGCGCCCTGGTCTCGGCCACGCCGTCCTCGACGTTGCCCTTGACGTCCTTGGACTCGTCGAGCGACGGCTCCTGCTCGAGCATCCCGACGCTCGCGCCGGGCGCCAGCGCGGCGTCGCCGCGGTACTCCTGATCGACGCCCGCCATGATCCGCAAGAGCGTCGACTTGCCCGCCCCGTTGTAGCCCAGCACGCCGATCTTGGCGCCCGGGTAGAAGGCCAGCGAGACGTTGTCGAGCACGGTCTTATCGGGCGGGTGCAGCTTCGACAGCCGGTGCATCGTAAAGATGTACTGAGAGGACATTGGCAGGCAGGATAGGAGGTCGCCGGGGTCGCTAACGTTGTCGGGTCATGCCCGTAACGGTCCTCGACATCGAGCAGCACCTGCTACTGCTGGAGCTACAGGCGCCATTCGACAAGCGCGAGGTGCAGCTGGCCCGCCGCAGGATGGCCAAGCGCTGGCATCCGGACATCGCACCCGCCGGCCGGCAGTTCGAGCACGAGCGCCACCTCAAGGCGATCAACGAGGCGGCCGACCAGCTCGAGCGGCTCGCCGAGGGCTCGCGCTACGGGCGTGTCTCGCGCAACGCTGTGCGCGCGAGCGCCGCCGCTGCGCGTCGCGAGCGCGAGGAGGCGGGCCGGCGCGCCTACGAGGCCGAGCAGCGCGCCCGCGCGCAAGCCGAGGACCGCGCGAAGCACGATCCGTTCGCCAGCCGCGTGCCCGATCACTCGGTCGTGCACCGCTACGCCCGCTGCCTGTCCTACCCCGAGTGGGGCGTCGGCACGGTCGCCGGCATCTACTTCAGCGGTGACCCCGACGGCGACGAAGAGGTCCAGCAGTGGGCGCGCGTGAAGTTCAACCATGGCGTGCGCACGGTCCCCGCGGGGAGCATGCGCTTCGTCGACTTCTCCAAGCCCGATCCCGCCGACGAGCGCGTCGAACGGTTCCTGATCGCCGCGCAGCGGGCGATGGCCGAAGGCGAGTACGAGCT
>DATHGU010000346.1:0-6219 GCA_035317495.1 Solirubrobacteraceae bacterium | reverse complement strand
GTCTTGCCGTAGCCGACGTCGCCGCAGATCAGGCGGTCCATCGGCCGCGGCGCCTCCATGTCGGCCTTGACCAGCTCGATCGCATCGCGCTGATCGGGCGTCTCGGTGAACGGGAAGGCCTGCTCGAACTCCCGCTGCCAGTCGGAGTCCTCCGCGAAGGCGTGCCCGCTGCGCCGCCGGCGCTCGGCATACAGGCCGAGCAGCTCGCCGGAGAGCTCCTGGGCGGCACGCCTGGCGCGCGCCTTCATCGTCTCCCAGCGCGTCCCGCCCAGCTTGCTCAGCGGCGGGTTCTCGGCGCCCGCGCCCACGTAGCGGGAGATCTTGGCCAGCTGGTCGGTGGGCACGAACACGCGGTCATCGCCCTGGTATTCCAGGTACAGGTAGTCGCGCATCACGCCCGCCACCGTGCGCGCCTCGAAGCCGGCGAAGCGCGCCACGCCGTGGTCCTCGTGCACCACGATGTCGCCCGCGCGGAGCTCGCTGAAAGAGCGCAACGCACCGCGTCGAGCTCCCTTCCCACCGGCCACGCCGCCGCGGTCCGCGCCGCCTCGCTCGGCCCGGCGGCGGCGCAGCAGCCGGTGCTCGGGGAACACCGCGAGCTTCAGCGTGGGCGCGACGAACCCCTCGCGCAGCGACGCCGCGGCGAAGCGCAGCGAGGGCTGGGCACCGCGCCGGGACGGCGTGGTCGGCGAGGCTCCCGCGTCGACCCCCTCGCCCAGCCAACTCGCTTTCAGCCGCCCCAGGTTGTACGCCGCCCGCTCGCCCTCGCCGCGGCGAGGAAACGCGACGACCGTGCGGTAGCCGGAGCGTATGAGCTTCTCGAGCTCCGGCTCGGCCTCGGCGAGCGAGCGGGCCACCGTATCGGCGGACTGCGCGCGCAGCTCGAGCGGCTGCCCGCTGGAGATCGCCGAGAGCCAGATCCGCGCCCGCCGCTTGACGGCGCTCTGCACGGCATCCGGGCTTACGTACAGATGATGCGCGTCCTCGTCGCCGAACGCCGCGCACACATCGCTCCAGTGGTCGCGCAGCGCGGGCGCGAGCTCCTCCTCGGCGGCCACCACCAGCTCGGCCTCCTCGCCGATCAAGTCGAGCAGGGCGCCGAAGCGCCCAACCGGCAGCAGCTCGGCGATGTCGGGGCGCGCGCCGCCTTCGCCGCCGCGCGCTCCCCCGTTCGCCGCGAGCTCCTCCCCCGCGACCGCCGCGAGCTCGCGGTGCTCGACGGCCAGCTCGGCGGCGGGCGCGATCTCGACTTCCTGCACATCCCCCAGCGAGCGTTGGGTGAAGGTCGAGAACCACCGCAGCGACTCGATTTCCACGTCGAACATGTCGACGCGCACGGGCCGCTCCTCGGTCGCCCCGAAGACATCCAGCAGTCCCCCGCGCAAAGCGAACTGCCCGCGCTCCTCCACCTGGTCGGTGCGCTCGTAGCCCACGCCGACGAGCTCCGCGGCGCACTCCTCGAGGTCCAGCAGCTCGCCGACGCGCAGCGTGAACGAGTGCGGGCGCAACGCCGGATCGGGCACCTTCTCCGACAGCGCCACCGCGCTGACGACCACAACGGGCCGTCCATGCTCCGCTGCGTCCGCGTCGCCTTCGGCGCCCAGCAGCGCGTCCAGCGCGGCCATCCGCAGGCCGACGAGGTGGGGCGGCGGCGCGAGATGCGACTCGTAGGTGACACCCCGCGAGGGGTAGTAGCGCACGCGCCGCGGCTCCAGCCAGGCGCCGAGGTCCGCCGCCAGGTCGCGCGCCGCGCGGTCATCGCCGACGAGCACCAGCTGCGCGCGGGAGCGCGCGGCTGGGTCTATCTCGGCCAGCGCCGCGATCAGATACGGCCGCAACGAGGACGATACGAACGCATTGCCCCCCTCGCGCGAGAGCGCGAGCGCGGTGGGGTCGTCTTCGATGTGGGCGAGGAGGGATCGGAGCGCCATGCGGGAGTGCCCTGCACACAATAGAGACGCGCAACGGACGCTCAGCCGGGCACGTCCTCCCCGAGCACGATCCGCTCGACCTGCTCGCAGGCTCGGCCGATCAGCTCCGCGACCTGCTCCTGGCGCTCGCGAAAGCGCCCCAGCACGTACGCCGAGACGATCTCCGGATCGGTGCTGTCGGGGCGCCCGACGCCGACCCGCACGCGCGTGAAATCCCCGCTGCCGAGCTCGCGCTTGAGCGACTTCAGGCCGTTGTGCCCGGCCAGGCCTCCGCCCCTGCGCGCGCGTACCTCGCCGAACGGCAGGTCGATCTCATCGTGCACGACCAGCACCCGCTCGAGCGCAAGCTTGTAGGAGCCACGGGCCGGTCCGACCGAGCGGCCGGCGTCGTTCATGTACGTCTGCGGGCACAGAACGGCCACCCGCACAGGCGCCTGGCCCGCCGGGCCACCAGCCGCCGCGCCGCCAACGCGCCCCTCGACGATCCGCCCGCGGAAGCGCTCCCTGGGGCGGCCGAGGTCCCAGCGCGCGACGAGCGCCTCGGCGACCATGAAGCCGACGTTGTGTCGCGTGCCCGCGTGCTCGCGGCCCGGATTGCCCAGCCCGACAACCAGCCAGTCGATCGCCCCGCCGCGCCCAGCGAACGGGCGTCGCAGGAGCTACTCCTCGCCCGAGGAGCCCTCGTCGCCCGAGCCCTCGCCCTCGACGGCACCCTCGATCGGCTCGCCGTCCTCGCCGACGAGCTCGGTCTCGGCCTCGACCTCCTCCTCCTCCTCGACCTGCAGTTTCGGGGGAGAGAGCGTCGCGACGACCGCCTCCTCGACCTCGTCGAGCAGCGTCACGCCCTCGGGCATGACAATCGCAGCCAGCCCGATCGTGTCCCCGATCTGCATCTCGCCGATCGCGTGCACGATCGACTCGGGGATCGCGGTCGGCAGCGCCTCGACGTTCAGCTCGCGCGTTATCTGCTCGAGCACGCCGCCTTCCTTCACTCCGGGTGCGTCGTCCGCTCCGGTGAGCTCCAGTGGCACGACGGCGTGGATCGCCTCGTCCAGGCGGACGCGCAGAAGATCGATGTGCACCGTCTCGCCGCGCACGGGATCGCGCTGCGTCTCCTTCAGCACGACCGGCGTGGCTTTGCCGCCGTCGACGCTCAGGTCGAGCACGGCGCCCGAGCGGGCCAGCGCCAGGCGCAGCTC
Source organism: Solirubrobacteraceae bacterium (assembly GCA_035317495.1). Classification (GTDB taxonomy): domain Bacteria; phylum Actinomycetota; class Thermoleophilia; order Solirubrobacterales; family Solirubrobacteraceae; genus Palsa-744. Next base: position 3,089 of record DATHGU010000346.1, on the reverse strand, counting down.
GCGCGCGTCGACGTCGAAGCCAAGCGACTCCCCGCCGCCCCCGTAGAGAACGCCCGGTACGCGGCCGGAGCGACGCAGGCGGCGCGCCGCGCGAGAACCCTCCGCGTCGCGGGTCGTGACGTCGAGCTTGGTGCTGGAATCCGCCATGAGAAGGTTGGGGACTCTAGCAATCCCCTTCGCCCGAGATCGGCGCGCTGAGGCTCAGCAGCACGATCTTGATGCCCGTCAGCGGGTCTCCCGTGCGACGCACGTCGATGCACTGGACGACGGGCAGCTTGCCGATCACCGTCCAGGCCAGCCGTGTCTTTCCCGTGGCACCCGACAGGGAATAGGCGGTGCTCGATTTGAGCGACAGGATCTTGGGGACTCCCGCGCGGCGCAGCCTGCCGGCGTTCGCCCGAGCGCTCGCCACGCACGAGGGGTGCGAGCGGCAGCCGCTCAGCTTGTCGAGCATGCGGTTGACGTCGCCCCTCGCCTGCGCGTCGATCAGCGCCGTGAGATCGTCGCGTTCGACGCCCTCGGTGGAGAGAAATCGCGCCAGCCCGCCGCTGATCGCGACGAACAGCAGAACGCCCACGGCGATCAGCGCGATGCGTTTCAGAACAGCTGGTTCTCGCCGCCGAACACCTCGCTGACCGAATCGTCGACGAATATCCGCCGGATCGAGTCGGTCAGGAGCTCGGCGCACGGAAGCACACGAATGTTTTCCGGGCGGTGGGGGCTGATCGGAATGGTGTCCGTGACGACGATCTCCTTCAGCCCGGAGGTCTTCAGGTTCTCGAAAGCATCGCCTGAGAACACCGCGTGGGTGGCCGCTGCGTAGACCTGCGCGGCGCCCTCCTCGGCGACCGTCTTGGCGGCCGCCTTGAGCGTGCCAGCGGTGTCGATCATGTCGTCGACAATCACCGCCGTCTTGCCCTTCACGTCGCCGATCACGTAGCCGATCTCCGCGACCTGCTGGGCCGGGCGCTCCTTGTCGAGGATCGCCAGCTCCGCGCCGACCTTGGAGGCGAAGTTCTTGTTCAGCTTGACCCTGCCCGCGTCGGGCGCGACCACCACGAGGTCCGACAGCCCGAGGTCGCCGAAGTACTGCGTGAGCATGAACAGGGCCGTCATGTGGTCGACCGGCTTCTGGAAGAAGCCCTGGATCTGGCCCGCGTGCAGGTCCATCGTCAGCACGCGGTCGGCGCCCGCCGACTCCAGCATGCGCGCCACCAAGCGAGCCGAGATCGGCTCGCGCGGCGCGGACTTCTTGTCCTGACGCGAGTATCCGAACCAGGGCGTAACGGCGATCACCCGGTGCGCCGAGGCGCCGACCGCGGCGTCGATCATGAACAGCAGCTCCATCAGCGAGTCGTTCGCCGTGATCCCGGTCTGCGGATTGCTGCAGATCGACTGCACGATGAACACGTCCGCACCGCGAATCGACTCCTCGTAGCGGCAGTAGACCTCGCCGCTGGAGAACGTCTTGAGCGTGACCGGCCCCAGGTCGACGCCCAGCTTGTCGGCGATATCGACGGCCAGTTGCGGGTTCGCGCGCCCGCTGAAGAGCATGAGCCGCTTGTTGTAGTCGATCGGCAGGCTCGCCCGCGAGGACGCGCTCGTATCGATCACGCTGCTCATCTCTCCTCGGAGTGTAAACGGGCGTCCCGTCGCTCCGCGTATCGCTCGACGTTCTCCTGCTTCGCCCGCGCGACCGCCAGCGCACCCTCCGGCACGTCGTCGGTGACGACCGATCCGGCCGCGGTGTAGGCGTCGTCGCCGACCGTCACGGGCGCCACGAATGCGGTGTCGACGCCGCCGTGCACGCGCTTGCCGATCGTCGTGCGATGCTTCTGCCGGCCGTCGTAGTTGGCCGTGATCGTGCCCGCCCCCAAGTTCGAGCGCTCGCCCACGTCGGCGTCGCCGATGTACGCGAGATGGGGGACTTTCGCACCCGGACCGATGTCGGAGTTCTTGACCTCCACGAACGTCCCCGCCTTGGCGCCCTCGCGCAACGTGGCGCCGGGTCGCAGGTAGGCGAACGGCCCGACGCTGGCGCCGTCCTCGAGCACGCAGTCGATCAGGTAGGAGTGCCTGATCGTGCAGCGCTCGCCGATACGCGTGCTGCCGCGGATCGTCGTGAAGGGCTCGATCGTCGTGTCGCGGCCGATCTCCACGTCCACCTCGATCACCGTCGCCTCCGGGTCGACGATGCCGACGCCGGCCAACATGTGGCGGTGGTTGATCGCGTACTGCGCCAGCCGTCGCGCGCGAGCCAGCGCGACGCGGTCGTTGACGCCCAGCATCATCGTCGGATCCTCCAGCCGGTGGGCCGCCACGCCGCCTCCGTCGGCGCGCAGCTGCTCGAGCACCTGCGGGAGGTAAAGCTCGCCCTGCGCGTTCTCGACGCTCAGGCGCGGCAGCGCCTCGCGCAGGGCGACGGCGTCGAAGGCGTAGATGCCGGCGTTCACCTCCTGGATTGCCAGCTCCTCGGTGCTGGCGTCGCCGTCCCTCTTGGTCTCGACCACGCGAAGCACGGCGCCGCCTGAGTCGCGCACGACCCTGCCGTAGCCGCTCGGATCGGCGAGCTCGCTCGTGACGATCGTCGCGGGCGCCCCACTCTGTACGTGCGCCTCTGCCAGCCCGCGCACAGCCGCGGCATCGATCAGCGGGACATCGCCGCTCAGCGCGATCACCGTGCCGGCAGGCGGGGCGCCGCTCGCGTCGAGGTGCGCCATAGCGGCCGCCACCGCCCCGCCGGTCCCGTTGGGCTCCGGCTGTACGGCGAGCTCCACGCCCTGCGGCAGGACGGACTCGATCGCGCGGGCAGGAGAGTCGACGACGATGACGCGCTCGGCGCCGGCCGCGAGCGCTGCGCGCACGGGCCACAGCACCATCGGAAGGCCGCACAGGTCGTGCAGCACCTTGGGCGTCGCCGAGCGCATGCGCTTGCCCTGGCCCGCGGCGAGGATCAGAACCGTCGGCGCCGGAGTCACTTCGCGGATGCTAGCTCGATTCGGGCCGGATGAAACTGGGGGGCAGGGATTCGAACCCCGATTCTCAGGACCAAAACCTGATGTCCTGCCATTGGACGACCCCCCAAGGGG
>DATHGU010000345.1:0-5145 GCA_035317495.1 Solirubrobacteraceae bacterium | reverse complement strand
GCCCGCCGCGGCCGCGGTGAGCGGGACCGATGCTCAGATCGACGGTTGCGATGCGGGCCGGCCGATCGCCCGCGCGGCCTCCGCGGCCGTCCGGCGATCGATCACGGCAGCGCGCGCCTCGCGGCGGTGGCGGCGTTTGTCGCGATGGCGCTTGACCTGGCGCGCCAGCTCGTCGACCATCAGGTTGAGCGAGTGCAGCATCTCCGGCGAGCAGTCGCGGGCACGCAGCGTGACGCCCTTCAGATAGAGCGTCGCCTCGGCGACCTGACAGTCGGAGACCCGCGGGTTTGGCTCCTTGAAGATCTCGATCTCCACGCGCGCGAGCTCGGAGACCTGCCGAGCGACCTTGTTCAGACGACGGGTCGCGTGCAGGCGGATCTCGTCGGTAACCGGAACATTGCGACCCTTGATGTCGATCTGCATCACAGGCTCCTTTTGGTCGGCTGTTGTCTTTCGCTCAACGAGGATGCTACGCCCGCCTATGGCGGATGTAAATGGTGCTCGACGCAATGTCCAGAGAACTCGCGGCCGAGGAGTCGCGCCGCTCGCGTCCCCGCCTCGCAGCTCGACGGTGGGAGAATTCCTCGACGATGGGCCCCGACCTCTCCTGGACGCCCGAGCCGGGCGTGCTGTTCGGCGTTGCGATCGCGGGCGGCGCGTATGGCTCGCGCTGGTGGCGAGTGCGCACCGGAGCCTCCGCACGGCGGACCTCCGACGCGCCGGTCTGGCGCCTGTGCTGTTTTCTCGGCGCGCTGCTCGCCACGCTGATCGCGCTCGTCTCACCGGTCGACGCGCTGGCCGATCAGCTGTTCTTCATGCACATGGTCCAGCACATGCTGCTGCTCGACCTCGCGCCGATCCTCGCGATCCTCGGCCTCACGAAGGTCATCCTGCGGCCGATCACGCGCGCCGTCGGCGAGCTCGAGCGGCGCGCGGGCGCCTTCGCGAGCCCGGCGGTCGCAGTCGTCCTGTACATCGGCGTGATCTGGGCCTGGCACGTGCCCGCCGCTTACGACGTGGCCCTGCGCCACCCATTGGTCCACCTGCTCGAGCACGCGACCTTCCTGCTCGCCGGCTCGCTGTACTGGTGGCACCTGCTGTCGCCGATCCGCGCGCGCCTGCGGCTCGACGGCATGGGCCCGGTGCTGTACATGGGCTCGACCAAGCTGTTCGTCGGCGCGCTGGGCATGGGACTGGCGTTCGCGCCGAGCGCGCTGTATGAGTACTACGTGCACCACGCGCGCGTATGGGGCATCTCCGCGCACGACGACCAGTCGATCGCCGGCTTGACGATGGCCGTCGAGCAGTCGCTCGTGATGGGCGTCGCGCTGGTCGTGCTGTTCGTGCGCGCGCTCGCGGAGTCAGAGCGCGAGCAGCAGCGCCGCGAGCGCTACGAAGCGGCGTGACGGCGGAGGCTCTGCATGATCCCTCCGTGCCCGGCGATCGCGCCGATCAGGATCGACTCGGGCGCGACCTCGGTGCCCGGGAAGACGATGCTTTCGCGCAGCTGCGCGCCGTCGCCGACCTGCGCACCGTTGCCCAGCACGATCGGGCCCATCAGGCGCACGCGCGCGCCGACCTGCACGTCGCGGCCGATCCAAGCTGATCCGTCGACGTCGGTGTCCTCGCGCAGCGGCGAGCGCCCCACGACGGTCAGGCCGCTGCGCAGCTGCTCGCCCTGTATCTCCAGGCGCAGCTTCCCGCGCAGGGCGTCGAACGTGCCCTGCCTGAGCTCGCCCAGCGAGCCGATGTCGTTCCAGTACTCGCTCAGCTCGTGGATGTGGAACGGCACGTCGTTCTCGAGCAGCACCGGGAAGACGTCTTTTGCCCAGTCGACGAACGGGCGGTCCGGGAAGTAGTCGAAGATCCGCGGGTCGAACATGTAGATGCCGCAGTTGCCGAGGTCCGACAGCGCCTCCTCCGGCGAGGGCTTCTCCTGAAAGCCCGTGATGCGTCCCTGCTGGTCGTGCAGCACGACGCCGTACTCGCGCGTGTCGGGCACCTGCTTGACCGCCAGCGTGGCGGTCCCGCCCGCCTCGTGATGCCTGGCCGCGAAGGCGCTGAGGTCGATGTCCGTCAGCGCGTCGCCGGAGATCACCAGAAAGGGCTCGTCGCCGAAGAAGTCCGCGCATGCCCGAACCCCGCCGGCCGTGCCGAGCAGCTCCTCCTCGTAGCGGTAGGAGATCCGCTCGCCGAAATGCTCGCGGATCGTCTCCGGGAAGTAGTGCAGGTTGGCGATCACGCCGTCGAAGGAGTGCCGCTCGAGCAGATCGACGATGTGCTCCATGACCGGCCTGTCCAGCACCGGCACCATCGGCTTGGTGATCTCATACGTCAGCGGGCGTAGGCGCGTGCCGAGTCCCGCCGCCAACACCATCGCCTTCATCGGACCAGCAGCGCTCGGCTAATAGCGATAGTGGTCGGACTTGAACGGGCCGTCTACCGGCACGCCGATGTAGGCGGCCTGCTCGTCGGTCAGCCGCGTGAGCTTGACGCCGAGGGCGTCGAGATGCAGGCGGGCGACCTTCTCGTCGAGGTGCTTGGGCAGCACGTAGACCTTCTTCTCGTACTCGTCGTTCTTCGTGAACAGCTCGATCTGGGCGATCGTCTGGTTGGAGAACGAGCTGCTCATCACGAAGCTCGGGTGTCCGGTCGCGTTGCCGAGGTTCAGGAGGCGCCCCTCGGAGAGCATGATGATCGCGTGACCGTCGGGAAAGACCCACTTGTCGACCTGCGGCTTGATGTTCACGCGCTCGATGCCGTCGATCTTCGTCAAGCCCGCGATGTCGATCTCGTTGTCGAAGTGGCCGATGTTGCCGACGATCGCCTGATGCTTCATGCGGGCCATGTCAGCGGCCCGGATGATGTCCCGGTTGCCGGTCGTCGTGATGAAGATGTCGGCGCTGTCGATGACTTCCCCGAGCGTCTTGACCTCGTAGCCCTGCATCGCCGCCTGCAGCGCGCAGATCGGGTCGATCTCGGTGATGATCACGCGCGCGCCCTGGCCGCGCAGCGATTCGGCGCAGCCCTTGCCGACGTCGCCGAAGCCGCACACGACGGCGACCTTGCCGCCGATCATCACGTCCGTCGCGCGGTTGATGCCGTCGATCAGCGAGTGGCGGCAGCCGTACAGGTTGTCGAACTTCGACTTCGTCACGGAGTCGTTGACGTTGATCGCCGGGAACAGCAGCTCGCCGGTCTCGACCATCTCGTACAGGCGGTGGACGCCCGTCGTGGTCTCCTCGGTCACGCCTTTGATGCCCTCGCCGATCTGCGTCCAGCGCTGCGGGTCCTCGGCAAGCGAGCGCGACAGCAGGGACAGGATCACGTGGAACTCCTCCGAGTCGGCGCTCGCCGGGTCGGGCACCGCGCCGGCCGCCTCGAACTGCGCCCCCTTGTGGACGAGCAGCGTCGCGTCGCCGCCGTCGTCGAGGATCATGTTCGGACCGCTCGACCCGTCCTCGCCCTCGGGCCAGCGGAGCATCTGCTCGGTGCACCACCAGTATTCCTCGAGCGTCTCGCCCTTCCACGCGTAGACGGGAACGCCGCGCGGGCTCTCGGGGGTGCCGTCGGGACCGACGGCGACCGCGGCGGCCGCGTGGTCCTGGGTCGAGAAGATGTTGCAGCTGCACCAGCGGACCTCCGCGCCGAGCGCCGTGAGCGTCTCGATCAGCACGGCCGTCTGGATCGTCATATGCAGCGAGCCGGTGATGCGCGCGCCCTTCAGCGGCTGGGATGCGGCGTACTCGCGACGGATCGACATCAGTCCGGGCATCTCGTGCTCGGCGAGCACGATCTCCTTGCGGCCGAACTCGGCGAGCGAGAGGTCGGCGACCTTGAAGTCGGTGTCCATGGCGACGGCGGTTGGGGTCATTGCTGACATGACGAAGCCTCCTGTGGGGTCAAGTAAGCGCCCTTGCTGCAGAGGGATGGCCGAGCGTGGCGGTTCGGAGCCGTCGCAGCGCTCCTCGGCCTATCTCGACGGTATCACACGGCAAAACCGCGCTCAGCGCTGCTCGAGCGCCGCCTTCAGCTCGTCGATGACCTTCACCGGGCTCGGATCGACGCCGCGCAGCGCGGCGAGGTAGATCGACACGAGATCGCCGAGCAGCACGAGTGAGATCACGCGCTCGATCGTCGTCTGCCCGCGCGTCTCCAGGCGGAAGCTCGCGGATGCGTTGGGCGCGATCAGCCGCTCGGTCAGGTCCATGCGCGCCTTGACGCGCGGATGGGCGTCGGAATCGTCCAGGAACACGGCCGAGAAGCGCCCGACGTCCTGCGCTCCCTCCCAGCCGGCGATCTCGTTGTGGTCGAGCTCGGGCAGTTCGTGGGCGAAGGCCGGCTGCTTGGCGTTCTCGTTGATCTGGGTCTTCCAGCGGTACGCGATCGGGGTCGTCAGCCCGGCGCCGGCGATCACCGGCGCGGTGCCGAGCAGCCCGCGAGCGACTTCCTTCGCCAGCGAGTCCTCGGCCGCGTCGGGGCCCCACTCGGCGACGAGCTTCTCGGTGTGAGAGGCAGCTACGTCGATCTCCGAGGTGAGCCGCGGGCCGGCGCCACACAGCGCGGCGACCTCGAGCGCGGCGACGGTCATGTAAGCGACCGCCGCGCGGGGCTGGAAGCCGGCGGGCAGCGGGATCACGGGTACGCCGTCGGCGCGCGCCATGTCGGCCAGGCGACCGCCGGTGGTCACCACCGTGCGCCGCGCACCGAGCGCGCCCGCCGACTCGTAGCAGGCGAGCGTCTCCTCGGTGTCGCCCGAGTAGCTCGCGCACAGCACCATAGTGTCCGGCGTCGTCCACGGCGGCAGCCCGTAGGCGCGGGTCACGAAGATCGGCCGCGTCGCATGATCGCCGAGCGCGGCGCGCGCCAGGGCGCCACCGATCGCCGAGCCGCCCATGCCCGCGACGACGAGACCCGCGGAGGTGTCCCAGTCCTGCATGATCGCCGACTCCACGCGCCACAGCCCGTCGCGCAGGTGCTCGGGAAGCGCCAGCACGTCACCGAGCTGGTTGGAGCGATCGACGCGCGCGATCGCCTCGCGCGAGAGCGCCTCGGCGGTGGGTGCGGCGCTGGTGGCGCCTTCGCTCATCTGCTGCTCTCCTCTCGTCGGACCGGCGTTTGCGGAAGTGGGAAGTGGGAGCTGAA
>DATHGU010000344.1:0-3421 GCA_035317495.1 Solirubrobacteraceae bacterium | reverse complement strand
TCTGAAGCTGCGGAACGACGGCTCGTGGTATCGCTGCTGTGGGGGGCGCGTGCGCCGCCTGGTGGACTGCTGCGGGCATACGAGCGTGCGCATCAACGGCGATGCCGCGCTCGTCGGCTACTGCTATCCGGGCCGGCATGTGTTCTGCGTGCAGTACTACGAAACGATGATGCCTTGCTGAGCGGCCTGGCGGTCTGCGCGGCGATCACGGCGGGCCTGGCGGGCGTCGCAGGCGCGTGGTCGCCGTGCGGCTTCTCGATGGTCGAGACGATCGGCAGCGCGCTCGGCGACGCCCGCCGGGGCGCGACGCTGCTGGCGAGCGGCACGTTCGCGCTGGGGACGTTGATCGGCGGCGCCGCTACGTTCGGCGGCCTCGCGTTCGCGGGTGCGCTCGCCGGGCACGGCGCGAGCGGGCTGCGCGAGGGGCTCGGGGCGGCCCTCGCATCGGCGGCCGCGATCGCCGACTGGCGTGGCGTGAAGATCGCGCCGCAGATCCGCCGTCAAGTTCCCGAGCGCTGGCGCTGGACGCTGCCGCTGCCACTGGCCTGCGCCCTGTACGGCATCCTGCTGGGGCTCGGCTTCACCACGTTCGTGCTGGCGTTCGCCGTGTGGGCGCTCGCCGGGATCAGCTTCGCCGCCGGCGACCCGCTGCTGGGAGCGCTGATCGGCCTCGCCTTCGGTGCAGGGCGCGCGCTGCCCGTCCTGTGGATGGCGCCCGGCCTGCGAGGAGGTCGCGGGGCAGCGCGGCTCGAGGAGATGGCCAGCGAGCCGCGCCTGTGGCTGGGGCTGCGACGGCTCGACGCGCTGGGGCTCGGCCTCTGCGCGCTGGCGCTCGGCGGGGCCAGCGCCTCGGCGGCTCTGCTGCCCTCCGCGACCGACCCGTCGGCGGCGGGCGAGGAGCTGGCGTGGCAGCAGCTGCGCGGGCCCGGCATGCTGCTCGGCGCGGCCGGCGCGATCAGCGCGCTGCCCGGCAGCCATCCGGCGCTCGGACAAGCGTCGATCGCCTGGGCCGATGCCGCTGGGATCACCGTCGCCGACCGGGGCTCGCTGCAGCAGCGGATCAGGATCCCCGTCATGGGCGTCAACGCGCTGGCCGTCTCGGACAGCTGGACCGTCTTTCGAGATCAGGACGCGCAGGGCGCGGAGCATCTGATCGGCGTGTCGCTCGACGCGCCGTTTCAGCGGCGCCTCATCGATGCCTCGCGGCGCGCCGCGGTGCTCGGGCGCCCGGCGCTCGACGGGACGACCGTCGTGTTCGCGATCGGCACGCCCGATCGAAGCGCGATCGAAGCCGTCGAGTTGACGAGCGGCCGCCGTCGCGCACTGCGCGCCGCGGGCAGGGGCGCGGCATTCGCGAATCCGTCGATGCTCGACGGAGCGCTGCTGTTCGAGCGCACGACTCGCTGCGTCCAGCAGCTGCTGGTCGGGCCGGCTGGCGCCCCGGCGAGGGACCGGGTGCTCCGAAGCCTCTCGTCGACCGTGCGCCGCGACAGCGGATATCAGCGCGGATACCAGCATGCCTATAACAGGGCAAGCGGTTGCCGCAACCGCCCCGCCGGCGTCGGCGTCGGCACGGTGCTGGGTCCGACGGCGCTGGGCGCCTCCGCGGCGTACGTCACCGAGATCTCCGTGCCGTCGCTCGCCACGCCTTCGGGCGATGCCGAGATCGTCGCGATCCCGCGCTGAGAGCCCAGCTAGCGCCCGAGCGTGCGCACGAACTCGCGCGCGCGTCCGCTCAGCTCGCCCAGCAGCTCGCGGACCTCGCGCAGCCCGGCGCGCAGGTCGGCGTCGCCGACCTCGACGGGCAGCATCGAGTCCTGCAGCTCGGACAGCGTGCTGTCGGCGCTCGCGACGGCTTGCAATGCGCTGTCGAGAAAGCCCCTGACACCCGCCGAAGGCGCGCCCGCGGGTGCCGGCTCGAACCTTCGCGAGGGCAGCTGGTAGCGCGCGGCGAACGCGGCGTGCGTGCGTTGAGCGCGGCCGTAGGCGATCTGGACGGGGCGGAAGAGCTGCTGCTCGAGCCGCTCGGCGCTCTGCTCGTCGAGCTGCTCGTAGGCCTCACCGAGCGCGGCGAGCGCCACTCCGAGCTGTTCGATCGCGGTCGCTACCGTATCGAGCAGCCCCTGCCTCGCGTCCGCGGTGGTGTACGCCATCGGCTCAGGTTATTCACAGATCGTGCGCGAGGGGGAGGTCTCGATCCCATGCCCGAGCAGACCGCCACCGAAACCCGTCCCACGTGCGCCTGAGGCTCGGCCGCGCACCCGCGTTCTGGCTGCTCGCCGCCACACTCGCGCTGCTGCTGTTCGCCTCGAGCGCGCCGTCGCCGCTGTACGTCGTCTACCAAGCGCAGTGGGGATTCTCGGCGATCACGCTGACCGGCGTCTTCGCGGTGTACGCGCTCGGACTGCTCGGCGCTCTCGTCGTGGCCGGCTCGCTCTCCGATCACCTCGGCAGGCGTCCCACGCTGCTGCTCGCGCTGGCGATCGAGATCGTCGGCATGCTGCTGTTCGCCGAGGCGCAGAGCGCACTGTGGCTGTTCGCGGCGCGGATCCTGCAGGGGGTTGCGACGGGTATCGCGACCGCCACAATCAGCGCCGCGCTGATCGACCTGCAGCCCCCGCGCCATCAACGCCTGGGCGCGCTGGTCGCCGCCGCGGCGCCGATGTGCGGGCTCGCCGCTGGTGCGCTCGGCAGCGGTCTGCTCGTCGAATACGGCCCCGACCCGACGCGGCTCGTCTACTGGCTGCTGCTCGGCGCGTTCGCGTGCGCTGCGCTGCTCGCGGGAGCGATGCCCGAGACGGTCGAGCGCAACGGCTCGTGGCGGCGGTCCCTGAGGCCGAAGGTCGCGGTTCCCGCCGCGCTGCGCGCGGACTTCCTCGCGACGATCCCGTGCCTGACCGCGACGTGGGCGCTCGGCGGCCTGATCCTGTCACTCGGGCCGTCGCTGACGGCGAAAGTGCTCCACGACAGCAGCCATGTGGCCGGAGGCCTGTCGATCTTCATCATGGCCGGCGTCAGCTCGATGACCTCTGTCTGGCTGCGCGATACGCACGCTCGCGCGGCCGCGCGCGGCGGGCTGACCGCGCTGATCCTCGGTGTGCTCTTGGCGCTGCTCGGATTGAACGACTCCTCGACTGCGCTGTTCCTCCTCGCGACCGGCGTCGCCGGCCTCGGGTTCGGACCGGCGTTCGCGGGCGCTTTTCGCGCGATCACCAACCGCGCTCCCGCCGATCGGCGCGCCGCGCTGGTCGCCTCGGTGTACGTCGCCTCCTACCTCGCGTACAGCCTGCCGGCGCTGGTGGCCGGCATCGCCGTCACCCGCTACGGGCTGCTCGAGACCGCCAACGTCTACGGCGCGGCGCTGATCGCTCTGGCTCTGCTCGCGCTCGCCCTGTCGCATCGCCTGCAGGATCCGGAGTCG
>DATHGU010000343.1:0-3093 GCA_035317495.1 Solirubrobacteraceae bacterium | reverse complement strand
CCTGCACCTGATCGGCATCTCCGGCTATCGCTCGCCGCAACACTCCGTCGAGGTCGGCGGCTTCGCCAACGACCCGCACACGCGCGGCGAAGCCTCCGACACGCCCGGAGTCGAGGGCGTGCCCGAGGCGACGCTCAACCGCTTCGGCCTGACGCGCCCGTTCCCCGGGGCAGCCGAGGCCGATCACATCCAGCTTCACTAGCCCGGGGCTCCCGCCGCTCCAGTGCCGGACTCAGGACAGGGCTAAGACTTCGTCGCCGGTGCGGGCGCGATGCGGGCGGGCGCGCCGTACGGCACCAGCGCCTCCGGCAGCTCGACCGAGCCGTCGGCCCGCTGGCCGTTCTCCAGCAGCGCCACGATCGTGCGACCGACCGCGACCGCCGTGCCGTTGAGCGTATGCGGGGTGCGCGTGTGTCTCTCCCCGCGCATGCGGATGTCCAGGCGGCGAGCCTGGTAGTCAGTCGTGTTCGAGCACGACGTCAGCTCGCGGTAGCGGCCCTGGCTGGGCAGCCACGCCTCGCAGTCGTACTTCTTCGCCGCCGAGCTGCCGAGGTCGCCGACCGCGATGTTCACCACGCGATAGGGCAGCGAGAGCTCGCGAAGTATCTCCTCCTCGATCGCCAGGATCCGCTCGTGCTCGTCGGCCGAGTCCTCCGGCGCCACGAAGCTGAACATCTCGACCTTGTCGAACTGGTGCACGCGAAAGATCCCCCGCGTATCCTTGCCCGCGGCGCCGGCCTCGCGACGGAAGCACGGGGAGAAGCCCGCATAACGAAGTGGCAGGCGATCGGCGCCGAGAATCTCATCGGCGTGCAGCGAGGCCAGCGCGACCTCGGACGTCCCCACGAGGAACAGCTCGTCCCGCGGAAGGCTGTAGATCTGCTGCTCTGTGTCGGGCAGGAAGCCGGTCCCGTAGAGCGCCCGTTCGCGCACCAGCACCGGCGGGATCACGGGCTGAAAGCCCTTCTCGCGGAGCTTCTGCAGCGCCCACCCGACGAGCGCCAGCTCGAGCATCACCAGATCGCCTTTCAGATAGGCAAAGCGCGACCCCGACAGCTTCGCGGCGCGATCCATGTCGATCATCTCCCCGGCCAGCTCGAGATGATCGCGCGCCTCGAACGGGAAGCTCGGCGGCTCGCCGACCGTCCGCAGCTCTTCGTCCTCCTCGCCGTCCGCCGCGCTCGCATCGGGCAGGTTCGGCAGGCGCGCGACGAGCGCATCGAGTTGCTGCTTGGCGGCCGCCGCCCGCTCGGTGAACTGCTTGACCTGGCCGCTCATCTGCTGCATCTCGGCGCGCAGCTGCGGCGCGTCCTCGCCGCGCGCCTTGGCGGCCGCGAACTCGTCCGATCTCGCCTTCTGCTCGGCGCGCAGGCTCTCGGCGGCGCTCGTCGCGGCACGCCATGCCTGGTCGGCCTGCAGGATCTCATCGACGGTCGCGCTCAGCGAACGATCACGCCGCACGAGCGCCTCGCGCACGGCGTCTGGGTCCTCCCGGATGCGCTTGAGGTCGAGCACGCCCGCCGCCGTCCCGCGGGCGTCCTATTTCGTGGAGAGCGTGATGGGCGTGGAGGGCACGCTCTGCGACTGGCTCCCCGAGTAGTGCGAGAGGAAGCTCGCGATCGACTTCGCGTCATCGCCCACCACGATGTTCTCCGGCATGATCGCACCCGAGAAGCCGCCGTTCTCGATCGCATAGAGAACCTGTTCCGGCTTCTCCTTGCGGATGTTGAAGTTCGGTCCGTTCGTGGGCACGCGGTTCTTGATGCTGCTCGCCGATCCCTGCGCGCCGACCACCGACAGCGTGTGGCAGCCCGAGCAATGGTCGCGGAACAACACCGCGCCGCGATGGTACGGGCTCGTCTTCGCGACGCCGATCCCCTGCGAGCCGCAAGCGCCGAGCGCCAGCGCCGAGGCGAGCAGAACCGTGGCCGTGGCGGCGATCTTCGCGCGAACCCTCATGCGCGGCGGAATATATAGCTCGGCGGGGCATCCAGCCCCGCCGTCCTGACGCGAAAGGCGCCCTCCGGGGGCCTTTGACCGGGCCTTCGGCCCGTCCTGCTCGGCGGGCTCAGAACCCGTGGGCCGTGCCCGCCGCGCGCAGCGCCAGGAAGACGACGACCAGCGCGGACAGCGCCATCACGCCGATCTCGCGACGGACGATCTCGATCACGATCCCCCGCTGCTGGTCCTCGGACAGGGAGCCGACCGCCTGTGCGTCGGCGAGGTCGCGCTGATCGAGGATCGTCTGTGCCGAGGCGACGCGGAGCTGCTCGGCGATCAAGGCGACGGCCAGCGGAAGCAGCGCGTACAGGTAGAAGAGGTCGTCGTTGGAGTAGTTGCCCGCCGCCGCCAGCGAGCCCACGGCCAGCGCGAGCATCAGAGCCGAGCCCTGACCGACCCGCAGCAGCAGCCAGAACGCACCGGCGCGACGCTCGCTTCGGTCGCCGTCGTACCACAGCCACGCGCCCAGCAGACCGGGGATCGCGTTGAGCACGGCAACGGCGATCGCGCCCGCGACGATCGCCTGCGTCATGTGGGTCGATGCTGTCGCGTCACGCCGCAGATTTCGAGCCGATTGCCACTATGTAACACATTGACACAAGCGGTGATATAACAGCGACTCCGTGCTGCGCAGCTATCTCCCGGCGATCGTCTTCCTGATTCTCGGCGGTGCCGTGGGCGGTGTGTTTGCGGCGCTCAACTCGTTCATCGGGCCGCGTCGCTCGACGCCCCACAAGCAGGACCCCTACGAGTGCGGCCTGCCCTCGGAGGTAAAGCGGGGCATGCGCTTCGGGATCAGCTTCTACCTGATCGCGATGCTGTTCATCCTGTTCGACATCGAGGTCGCGTTCCTCTACCCGATCGCCGTGGAGCTGCGCGCCTTCGGGAGCTTCGCGCTGGTCGAGACGATCGTGTTCATCGTGCTGCTGCTCGTGGCGTTCCTTTACGTCTGGCGCCGAGGAGCACTCGAGTGGAAGTAGAGCGCGAGCGCGTCGATCCCGCGACGCTGCGCGTGCGCGAGCTGAACGCACGCCAGCTGCTGCGCGGCGGGGACATCGAAGGCCCCACGCGCCCCGCGCACCTGGAGGGCGC
>DATHGU010000342.1:0-4293 GCA_035317495.1 Solirubrobacteraceae bacterium | reverse complement strand
CGCGTCGGCACCGAGCACCAATGCGCAGGTACCGACGATCATGCAAGCTGTTGTGGACCGGACCGTGTTGCCATCACCTCCCCATGCGCGGGCCGACCTCGGCACACGTTCACGGCGCTATCGCCTTCCGCGAGCCTCGATTGCGACGCCGAAGCAGGAGAATCGTCGTGATCAGGCCGTAGAGAATCGCGGCCACGACTCCAGCGATCTTCCACCACGCTGTCCCTCCACCTCCGGCCCGCGGTCCACCGTACTGCTGCTGCGCAACCGCGGCGCGATGGCCGAAGGTCAGCGTCGTGTTCAGGCGCGCGATGCCACCCGGGTAGCGCATCCAGGCGGAGATTCGATAATGGGTCCCCTGAGGCGGGGTCTCGCGATAGGCGTTAACTGGATATGCGATACGCGTGTGAGCGACGAATGTTCCCGGTTCGATCCCTTGCGAGACGACGGTGCGCCCGGCGCGTGTGATGCGCACGTGGCCATGCACTCGCTGGAGGATCACGTTCCCGGAGTTTCGTGCCTTCAGCGCGAAGGTCAACCCGGAAGGTTCGCGCCGGAGAGTCGCGCCGGTGAACCGGATGACTGGGTGGCGGGGGCCCGGCAGGGAGACCTCCGCGCCGATCGCGTAGCGCGAGACGCTGGCGATCGAGGCGCCCCCTCGCTTGACGGTCTGGGAGCGCTGATCGAGCGCTTCGACGCTGACGCCGCTGAGGTAGTCGCCAGGTTGGGCGCTGCGCGGGACGAGGACCGACACCGGGACGACGAGGCTCGAGCTCGGCATGAGCGTCGCCGCTCGCCTGGCGAGATGCAGCCACAGCGCCGATCGGTGAGGACGCGAGCCGGGGGGCGCGTACGACGAGCCCAGCGTGCCGAGCGTTTCTCCATCGACCGGAGCGAGCACGACTCGCATGCGCTTGGCGGTCGGGTTGCGTAACTCGATCGTGCCAGCCTGAGCGGCCGAGCCGGGTCGAGCCGACACCTTGAAGTAGCTGAGCCCCGGCTGCGAGGAGGTGTGAGGCATTACGACCAGGCCGGACGGTGAAGCCGACAGCGCGGGAGGCGCCGCATACAACCCCGATGCGGCGACCACGAGGGCAACGAGCGCACGGTGGCCACTGGCGGGCGCACGTCGTCGCCTGAGCAGAAGCGTCATACGCTCGCCCATTCAGCGGCCGCTGCTCGTTTCCTGCCTCGATGCGCCGCCTACGGCCCGGTGCTCAGCGTCCACAGCAGGTTCACTCGGTAGAGCTCGCCGTTGGACAGCGCTTTGAGCGTCGAGGGGGTGGCCAGCGCGAGACTGGTCGCGCTGAACCCCGTCGTCAGCCATGTGCCCATCCCCGCGCTGACAGCCGCCGAGGCGATCTTCACCGCGGTTGCGCTGTCGACGTTGCAGGCGGTTGAGCACTGGAGCGTCGGCGCCGTGCCGGTCGTGCCGCTCTGCACCGCGAAGCTCGCTCCGGTGCTGTTCAGGGTGAGTGAGTTGGCGGCGAGCGTTGCGCCGCCCGTCACATACCCTTCGGGGTCGCTTCCACAGGTCGCAGTGGGGCAGTACTGCTTGAACACGGCGCTTTTGCCGGCGCCGGGCTGGCCCGTGACTGTGGTGTTCCACCCTGAGCCGCTGCCGGTGGCGTCGGCCACACCGAAGTTCGTCATGATCGTGTTCGTCGTCTGGGCGGAGCCGTTCAAGGTGATCGCGTTGAGCGTTGGCATCGCCGGCGTCGTCGAGAGCGACAGCGAGCCGGCCGTCACCGAGAACTGTGTTTTGTCTTCGGCCGTTGCGGCGGCGGCGAGCGCCGGCGTAAGGCATCCCAAGACCGCAAACGCGATCGCCGAGGCAACCAGCCGCGTGACGGGGCCGTGGAGTTTGGATCGGCGCGCGTGGGGCCCCGGTGAGCATCTGGTGGAGAGCATCGCTCGTTTCCTGTATCTCGATCGCTAGTTTCGCTACCGCAAATGCGGTAGCTCGTTCGTCGTATTACCTATCGACCGTCGGCGATCAGAACTTGATCGTGCCCTGTCAGCTCGTAGGCAGCAAGCACCACTGGCCGGCTGCCGCATCACGTGCTGTTAGCCTCGAGGTCGGGGCCGCTTGCTAGAGCAGCAACGTCACCGCGATGTCGATTGGACGCGCCCGCCCCGACGCATCTGGGGCATCCTCTGGCGCACTCGTCGGCTGATCGAGCGCCGCTCGCCCAACAGCGCTCCAGCTTCAACGCGACCTACCGGAGCGAGGCGGAAGTCCAAACCGCGCTCGGCGCAGAGCCCCCGACCGAGAAGGAGCATCCGCAGTCCCATCGTGTCGAGGTATGTCAGGCCGTCGAGGTGGAGCACGACCTCGCGTGTCCCGTCGTCACAGAGTCCGACGATCATTTCTTCGAGCGTTGACGCGGACGCGAGGTCCAGGCGGCCCGCCAAGATGAGCGTGCAACGACGGGCCTCACGGACTCGTTGGATCGTGAACTCTTCAGGCACCGTCTGGCGGCGCCGGGGTGCCGCGACCCTCGTGCGCGGTCGGACCTTCGCGGGAGCGGCGAGGAGCTTCGTCTTGAACCCTTCCTCTTCGAGGCGCAGCGCGCGGCGTTCGACTCGACGACGCACGACGCTCTTCACGGCCTTGTCCGGGAAATAGCCAGCGTCCGAGTACACGCGCAGCCGGTAGTGCGTCATGGTGCGTCCACGCCGATCAGCCTGTGTGCGTTCACAGACCGAAACTTGCCACCACAGAGCGAATGCGCAACTAGACGTTCGTCTGGCGTGACCTGCACGTTCGGCTCGCCCGCTTTCCTGATCTTCTCTCCCGCCGTCGATGAGACGCCCGTAAGATCCGCCGGTGCTTCCGGTCGAGATCCTGCCCGGCCTGCTCCGCTGGACCGCGCCTCACCCCCAGTGGAACCCGCAGGCGGCGCCCGGGAGCGCCGGGGATTGGGGCCAAAGCGTCGGCTCGGTGCTCTACGAGCTGCCGGATGCCGTCGCGCTGATCGATCCCCTGCTCCCGTCGGAGGGCCGTACCGAGTTCCTCCGCTGGCTCGACGGGCGGATCGCGAATCGTCCGGTCAGCGTTCTTACGACGATCCACTGGCACCGGCGCGACCGCGAGGAGCTCGCCGAGCGCTACAAGTCGACCACGTCACGCGCGTGGAACGCGGTTCCCCCTGGGATCCAGCCGCGGCCGCTGCGAGGGGCAGGGGAGACGATGTTCTGGCTGCCCGCGGTCGCAGCGCTCGTCCCTGGTGATCGGCTCATCGGCGCGCGAGATGGGCGCCTGGCGTTGTGCCCGCAAAGCTGGCTGGATGACGTGCATGTAAACCGGGCAGGGCTTGCCGAGCTGCTTCGCCCGCTCGTCGTCGAGCTGCCAATCGAGCGCGTGCTCGTATCTCACGGTGCGCCTGTGCTCCGCGAGGGGCGCGCGGCTCTGGTACGGGCAATCGCCGAGGTCCATGCCGAGACCGGCTGAGCGCCTCGTGGCGATGTCCTCATGCGTCAATTAGGCGCCACGACGCGCCGGCTGCGCGCGCCACGCGCGCCGCGAGCGCCCGCGCGCAGGTGGATATCAGATCGCAGGATTAATTCGACATGACAGACCGTCCGAGCACGGTCGTGGCGCGCCCGGGGTGCTAGGTCTCCATCCACAGCTCGGGCGCGCCACACGCTGACAGTCGCGACGGACGAGTGCCGCCGGGCCGACGGCTACGCATCGCGATTAGCTCAAGGGGTTGCCGGGCATTGCTTGCCCTGACGGAGCTGAGAGCGATTGACCGATCGACACCACTCCCTGGTGTTCGACGTGGCGGCGAGGTCGTTGTCCGCCAACACGAGCTCGTGTGGCTCGCGCGAGCCGGACTCGTCGCCCGCGGCGTCGTCTACGGAATCATCGGCGTGCTCGCGATCGAGCTCGCCGCCGGCGCGGGAGGCAAGGCGACCAACCAACAGGGAGCGCTCCAGACACTCGCCCGCCAGCCGTTCGGCGAGGCTCTGCTCGTCGCGGTCGCCGTCGGACTTGGGTGCTACGCGGCCTGGCGCCTGATCCGAGCCGCCGTCGGCCACGGCACTCAGGAACAGGACGGCGAAGATCTAACGTGAGCCCGACGACAGCGACCGACGATGCGAGTTCTCACATGGAACCTCTTTCATGGCCGATCGATACCTCCCTCGGGGCGAGCGTTGACAGGGGAGTTCGCCGCGCTTCTGGCTGGGTGGGAGTGGGACGCTGCGCTCTTGCAGGAGGTTCCGCCGTGGTGGCCGCCGCTGCTCGCTCGCGTGGCCGGCGCGGAACAGCGGACGGCGCTGACCTCG
>DATHGU010000341.1:0-4276 GCA_035317495.1 Solirubrobacteraceae bacterium | reverse complement strand
GGGTTCGAGAGGTGCGAGACAACGCACTCGAAACGGCATCGCATAGCCGATTAGCCTCCCCCTCCCCCGATGCTGCGACCGCCATGCGATCGTCCCGAGATCCAGCGCGCATGTAGGCTCCCGCCTGCGCCGTGAGTTCACCGCAAGTCTCCTCGTCTCGCCGGTTCTTGTTCGTCCTCTGGGAGGGGGGCGGCAACGTGCCGGTGCAACTCGCGCTCGCGAAGGGCCTCGTCGAGCGTGGGCATGACGTGCGCGTGCTCACAGAGGACTGCCTTGCGGCGGATGTCGCCGCCGCGGGTTGTCGCTTCGAGCCGTTCATCGAGGCCCCAAACCGGGCGAGTCGTACAGAGGACCTCATCCGCGACTCGGAGGCGCGCACGCCACTCGGCGCCTTCGCACGCGCACGCGACCGCGTCGTGATGGGGCCGGCTGCGGCCTACGCGAACGACACGCGCGCGGCGCTCGAGCGCGAGGCGGTCGACGCGCTGGCCAGCGACTACATGCTCTTCGGGCCCCCGATCGCCGCCGAGGGAGCCGGCGTCCCGACGGCTCTGCTGGTGCACAACGTCTATATCATCCCCGAGCCCGGAAAGCCCGCCCCTGGTCCTGGATTCCTCCCGGCGCGGGGTCCGCTCGGACGAGTGAGGGATCGCGCCATCAGTCGCACGTTTGTGGCCCTGTTCAACCGCGGGCTGCCAGCCGTCAACGGCGCGCGCACAGCGCAGGGCCTTGCACCGTTGGGCGATGTCCTCGAGCACTTCGACCATGCCCAGCGCGTGCTCGTGCTGACGAGCGAGAGCTTCGACTTTCATGGTCACTCCCATCCGCCGCACCTGCGGTACGTCGGACCGACCCTGACCGACCCCCCATGGGTCGATGACTGGCGCTCCCCCTGGGATCAGGCCGACAGCCGACCGCTGGTCCTCGTTAGCTTCAGCTCCACATATATGGCTCAGGAGCGGGTTCTGGCGCGCGCGATCGACGGTCTCGGCCGAGTCGACGCGCGCGTCCTCGTGACCACCGGACCCGCGATAGACCCCGCGTCATTCCGGGCAGGCGAGAACACAACCGTGGTCCGCAGCGCGCCGCACGCCCAATTGTTCTCCGGGACGGCAGTCGTAGTCACGCACGCCGGCATGGGCACCGTGACCCGCGCACTGGCCGCCGGCGTTCCGCTCGTCTGCATCCCAATGGGGCGCGACCAGCACGACGTCGCCGCGCGCGTCGTTTACCCCGGCGCCGGAGTGCGCCTGCGACCGAACGCGAAGCCAGACGCGATCCGCTCAGCCGTCGAACGCGTGATCCGTGAGCCCAGCTTTCGGGCTGCCGCGGGACGCATCGGCGCGAGCATCACAGCCGACGCCGCGGCACAACGCGGCCTGTCCGAGCTCGAAGCGCTCGCCTCGGAATAGCACGGCTACAAGGTGCGCTCTTTGCGCCTTCCCCACCCTGCCGGCGAACCTCCTGGAGCAGCCGCTCGCGCGCGAAGTAACGCGTGGCGAGCGATGTACGCAGCCCTGCAACCGCTCGGCGTACAGCCAACTAACCAGCACAAAATCCCGCGACGGTTTCGGACCTTCGCACACAGCTAGCAACTAGAAGACCCTGCAAGCTGCGAAATTCGCGATATTTCGCAGCCAGTTGTCCGAAAATGGAGACGGTGGGAATCGAACCCACGTCCGCGATCGCGTGAGAATGGCGTCTACGAGCGTAGCCGGCGCTCTGGTCTCGTCCATCGCTCGCCTCGCCGGCGGGGTTGCGGAGGACCAGCCTCCTTGAGTTTCCCCGCATTGGCAGAGGCGAACCGCAGCGGGTGAGCCTGCTTTCTGATCCCGGCCTTCCCCGCCGCAGGCAAGCGGGGCCCGAGACCTCACGGCTTAGCTATTGACTAAGCGGCGAGGGCGTACTCGTGAGAGTCCGCACTTATGGTTTTCCCGGGTGTTTTACGAGGCCGCCCGGGACCTCGACTCGCGACCATCCCCACGAGCCGACCGCGTCGAAGCCTGTCGTCCCCGAGGATGTTGCGTTCTCAGTCTAGCCGCCCTGCGCGGGCCGATCGGCTACCGCGGCGGCGTGGACGTAAAGCGACGCGGTCCCAAGCCGCTTGAGGAACCCATTCTGTCCGGCCCGAAGGCCTTCCTTCCTGGGTGGCGCGGCCTCACACCTCGTTGGCCTCGCTCTTTGCGGCTCGGTTCCGCGTCTGGATTCAAAGTAGCTCGCCCTCGTGGGCAATGCAACCCCCTGAGGAGCAACTCCTCGCACTTTCCAGAAAAAAGCCGCAGCCGATCCCGCGCGCCGCCGCGGCCGGCGCCGATCGCTTGCGTACGGTCCCAACAAACGTCATATCTCGCGTCCGGCCACGTCCGTGTCGCACGCTGAACGCCGCCGTTAGGCAGCGCTTATCGCTGCTGCCACAATGAAGTCATGGACAGCGACGTCTCATTGCATGCGCCGGCGCCAACGCTTCCGCCCGGGTCGTCCGCGGCACCTACCGCGCCGCTCACCGGCCCGGCCGAGAACCCGTTCGGCGAGCCCTCGCACGCACGCAAGCCCGATCGCAGCCTGCGCAAGCGGATCGGTAGCGCGCTTGCCGCGGTCGCCGCACTGGTCGTCAAGTTCTTCTCGGCGATCAAGGGTGTGCTGCTGCTGTTGCCGAAAGTCAAGCTGCTCACCACCGCTGGGACGGCCCTCGTGTCGGTGGTGGTCTACTCGCTGTTCTTCGGCTGGTGGTTCGCGATTGGGTTCGTCGTCCTGCTGTTCGTGCACGAGATGGGCCACGTGATCCAGCTGCGCCGAGAAGGCGTCAAGGCGAGCGCGCCGATGTTCATACCCGGCTTTGGCGCTGTTGTGATGATGAAGTCGCTGCCCGATGATGCGCTCGCCGAGGCGCGCGTGGGGCTGGCCGGACCGGTTCTCGGAACGCTGGGCGCTGGACTGTGTCTCGCGATCGCCGAGGCGACGAACAGCGACCTGCTGCGCGCGCTCGCGTTCGTCGGCTTCTTGATCAATCTCATCAACCTCGTGCCGGTCGTTCCGTTCGACGGAGGGCGCGCGATGGCGGCGATGGCACCCGCGATGTGGTTCCTCGGCCTCGGCGCGATGGTCGTGCTGCTGCTGCTCACCGGGAACACCTTCCTGCTCATATTCATCGTCCTGGGCGCGATGGAGACTTGGCGGCGCTGGAAGCTGCGGAGCACGCGCTCGCTCGAGCAGGCCGCCTACTACCGCGTCTCGCCGCGCAACAGGCTGCTCGTGGGCGCGGTCTACATCGGTTTGATCGTCGCGTTGGCGATCGGAATGGAGGCGGCGTACGTCCTCACTTCCGGCGGGCACACCTTCGGGCGCTTCTAGCGCTCGCGCGGCGTCCTAGCGCTGCGCTTCGCGGATGCCGCGTTCCATGTCCCGCTTGGTCTCGCGCGCACGAATCGTCTGGCGCTTGTCGTACAGGTCCTTGCCGCGCGCGAGCGCGATCTCGACCTTCGCGTGAGCGCCGGAGAAGTAGATGCGGGTGGGCACGAGCGTCAGCCCGCGCTCGGCCGCGCGCGCCGCGATGCGGTCCAGCTCGCGCCTGTGCAGCAGCAGCTTGCGCGGGCGCTCGGGGTCGTGGTTCTCGCGCGAGGCTGGCGCATAAGGCGGGATGTGAACGGACTGCAGCCACAGCTCGCCGTCGCGGATCGACGCGTAGCCGTCCTTCAGCTGCGCGCCGGACTGGCGCAGCGCCTTGACCTCGGTGCCCTCGAGCACGATCCCGCACTCGAGCCGCTCGAGCAGCTCGTAGCGGTGTGATGCGTAGCGGTTCGACGCCACGTCGCCCGCCCCGACCTTGCGCTTGCCCTTGCCCTTTGCCATCGCCCGTCGAGCCTAGCCGCCCGGCGCCTCCTCTACCACGGGCAGCAGGTCCACGCGGCCGCGCGGCGTGTCCACGCGCGCGACGCGCACCGCGATTGGATCGCCGAGGCGCAGCGTCGTGCCGGTCCGCTCGCCGCGGAGGATCGTGCGTTGCTCGTTGATCTCCCACCAGTCGCGCTCGCCGGAGGCGAGCTGCATACGCCGCACGGGCAACATCCCCTCGTACAACGGCCGCTGGGCCGGCCCGGGCGCGGTGCCCGTCGCGCCGCCCGCGGGCGATCCACGCTCGGGCGCTTCGCCGAACGCGACGAATGCGCCCGCCGAGATCAAGCCGGTCACTTCCCCGCGGAACACCTGCTCCCAGCCGCCCTCGTACAGGCGTCGCTCCAGATCGAAGCAGCAGGCGACATCGTCGGCGTCGCGCTCG